>JBAPMW010000983.1:0-3792 GCA_049278815.1 Hyphomicrobiaceae bacterium | reverse complement strand
CCGCTCACCTGGGACGGCCTCAAGGCGTGCCGGGCGCTGACGGCCGAGGGCACCATGGTCAACGTGACGCTGTGCTTCTCTGCCAACCAAGCCCTGCTGGCGGCCAAGGCCGGCGCCACCTTCATCTCCCCGTTCGTGGGCCGGCTCGACGACGCCGGCCAGGACGGCATGGAGCTGGTGCGGGAGATCCGGGCGATCTACGACAACTATCCGGACCTCAAGACCCAGATCCTGGCAGCCTCGATCCGCCACGCAATCCACGTCAAGCAGGCCGCCATGATCGGCGCCGACGTGGCCACCGTGCCGCCGGCCGTGCTGCGCGCCCTGGTGCAGCATCCCCTCACCGACAAGGGCCTCGCCGCCTTCCTGGCCGACTGGAAGAAGGCCGGCCAGCGCATTGTGTAGCGCTCCACGGTCTTGGGACCCCCAACCGCCTGTCGTCCATGCGTCAAACGTGCATGCCTCCAGCTACTATGGTGCCATTCCCGCAGCCCTGATGATCGGCCACCACGCTTCGATCTCCAGCTTGCGAAAAGCCGCCAATCCCTCAGGGCTCTGCACGGTGCGGGGGGCCACATCGAGACCCAGCTCGGTGAAGCGTGTGCGCGTACGCGGATCGGCCAGGACCTGTATCATGGCAGCGTTCAGTTTCTCGATCGCGGTGCGAGGCGTTCCCTTGGGGGCGAAAAACCCGAACCAGCCGGTCATGTAGAAGCCGGGGAACCCGCCTTCAGCCGCGGTCGGGATGTCGGGGATGGCGGCTGAACGCTGGGGCGACAGGCTGGCGATCGCCTTGACGGTCCCAGCCCGCATCCGGGGCAGTGCAGCCGCGGCCTGGACCACCAGGAGGTCGATCCGCCCGGCAACGAGGTCGGTCATGGCGGGGGCGGCACCCTGGTAGGGCACGAACTGAAAATCGGCGCCCGTTGCCTTCTGCAGCAGGATGCCCGCCACCCGTGCCGCGGCGTTCTGGTTGGCGAATCTGGCCTTGCCGGGGTTCGCCTTCATCCAGGCGACGATTTCCTTGAGATCGGTCGGCTCGAGCGTCTTACGGGCGAGCAGGAGCTGCGGATTGATCGAGATCAGGCCGATCGGCGCGAAGTCCTTCTCGAGGTCGTACGCAATTTTGTAGACGATGCCGCCGACATGGGTGTCCCACTGGCCGATGTCGATGGTGTAGCCGTCGGGCGCGTCGCGCGCGAGCTTCTCTACCCCGGCCCTCCCGCTGCCGCCGACGACGTTGTCGATCGCCACAGGCTGCCCCAGGATCGGCTGCATGCCCTTGGCCACGATGCGCGCCACGGTGTCGGTCGATCCGCCCGGCGGGAACGGCACGATGATGGTAATGGTGCGCGACGGGTAGCCCTGCGCGTGTGCGCCGCCAACGCCGAACGCACACGCCGCCAATAGAACCGCAAGCATCGACAGGCGTCTCATACCGCAGCCTCCATGATCACCATTGTCAGTGTTGGCCGCGATGATACTCAAAGTTCCTGTACTGCGAAAGCAGCCAAACGAATGGGACGCACCCCAATCGTGCGCCCATTGCTCTTCAGATTGCTTGTGTCCCTGGACCCTGCTAGAGCGTTTTCCATTTGCTGTGAAAACGGAGCTCGACCTGACCTGACCCAGATCGGGCCGGAAGCTAGGGCAGTTTCCGTGCTCTGGACAACGGAGCAGCTGCGAGGGCGTTTGAGCGGGCGATGATTGAGCAGATCGACGGAACTCCGTATTCTGCTCGCTGATAGGATACGGGACGGACGATCTATAAACCGCTTGGGGTACCCAGCCACGGCTGGATAGGCACGGAGATGCGGCTTGACGCTGTGTGCGGGCTCAGTCGTCGAATCCTCGCGCGGTAGCCCTGGCACGATTGTGGTGCAAGGGCACCGCGCGAGGCTTCAAGGAGGCCTCAGGGAGCATGGGGGTGCGGGGATGCCCACCTCCCTGACGGCTACCCTGAAATTATCCGGGTCCACATCGGTGTTGAGGTCGTAAGGCGCGCCCGGATTGGGAGGTGATAGTTCCGCAAGCTCCGCAATGCGGCTGCAGAGTGCGTCTGTCTCTCATGTCGGCATAGCCCTTGCGTTTCTTGCCGGTGGACTATCGTGAGCGGCGTCGCAGGCTTGAGGAGAGTCGCAGCCTGCCAACGCCCTTCGGTTGACAGAGCTGCGACCCACCAGCTATGTGCGTCTGCCCAGACGTACACAGCATTCTGTTCCCGGCACTATCCCCCGGCGCGGACAGGAACGCGTCCTGTCGCGAAGGAGTTTGCACAAGACTCTTGCGCAAGTTTGCCGCAATTGCATCGAATCGTGACAACCTTTGTCGTAACCTTCCCTAAGGGGGCGCCATCGGTGCTCTTCGCTGGGAATTCGACCCAATCGCGCCCATGGGTGCGGCGGTCGCCGCGGCAGTGACGCTGGAAGGTTTGCTGGAGGAGCAGCGCTGCCTCGAGCCGCTGCCCTCATGGGTTTGCGCTCTCCGAGGGCGGCTCTCCGCGCCATGTGACGTGGACGTCGTTAAGGATTGCAGCGGGTATTCTTGACGCTGGTGAACAGCTTGGGCGCCTTGCCAGCGGCACGCTCCTTTCAGGCGGAGGACAGGCTGACGGCAGAGGGAGCTCCACACGGTCGGCCGTCAACGCAATTCGATACAATTGCGGCAAACTTGCGCAAGAGTCTTGTCGCATCCTTCTCTCGTGACACGAAGCGGCCCTGCCCGCCCGGCAGGGGCTGTGTGTTCCTCGACGAGCTGCGCGACAGCCGGGGCGGGAGTAATGGGGACCGTCATCAGCCTTACTACAGCAATCTGGCGTCGCGTGGCGGCGCTCGAATTGGAGTTTGCCGACTGCCGGCGAGTTGCCCCTCAGGCGCCGCGCGGCACGAGCAACGTCATCGACCTTACAGCAGCTATCTGGCGCCGAGGTGCGGCCCTGGAATTGCAGGTTGCCGAGTGCCGGCGGGTTGTCTCCCAGACGCCGCGCGGCAGTTGGCGGCACAAAGTTTACACCACCGAGCTGATCGAGGCGGAGCGGCGCCTATCGATCGCGCAGGGGATGCGCAGAGATGGGACTGACGAGTCGCCCCACGAGACCGGATGCGCCGGACGCCCCTAATGCGCCGGACGCCCCTGGCACTGGTGCTACTGACCTGCTTCTTTGCATCACCGGCGACGGCGAAAATGGGTCATGTTGCATCGTGCAATGACCGCGCGTCCGACAGCGAAGCGCCGAGATCGGACGGGCGGAGCGCCGGCTTAAATGTTGGTGTGGCTAGGAAATTCCGCCTTGGGCGACGCGCGCGGCTGCCTCCCCGAGGAGCCGGACCACATCCTCCTCGCTGACTTGGGCGAACGAGCGGTAGAACGAGCCCACCGACAGGAAGCGGCCGGGCGCACTGAGGCAAACCGCGGCGTCGGCCTCCCTCCGCAGCATGGCGAGGGCATCCTGGGAGGCAACCGGGGTAGCGGCGACGAGGCGGCTGGGCCCCAGGCGCCGCACGCTGCGGAGCGCCGCGCGCATGGTCATACCGGTGGCCACGCCGTCGTCCACGACGATTGCTGCGCGGCCGGCCGGGTCGACGCCGGGGCGCAGCCCCGCGTAGCCGCGCCGACGCCGCTCGATTGTGGCAAGCTGGCGCGCCGTCTCAGCCTCGATGTAGTCTGCGCCCACCCCAAGCGCGGCGACCAGCTTGTCGTTGAGCACCGTCTCCGGCGCGGCCCCGTTGGCCACCGCGCCGATGGCGAGCTCGGGCTCGTCCGGCGCTCCGAGCTTGCGCACGAGCACCACAT
>JBAPMW010000982.1:0-1865 GCA_049278815.1 Hyphomicrobiaceae bacterium | reverse complement strand
AAGGACCACTACTTTGTCGAGCTCCTGGCGCGCGAGGGCGTACATGTGTTCGGGCCTGCCTTGGCGCTCCTGCGGGAGGCTCGCGGGCGCGGCGTGCGCATTGCCGTAGCTTCGTCCAGTCACCACTGCGCGGAGATCCTTGAGGCCGGTGGCTTGGCGGAGCTCTTCGATGCGCGCGTCGATGGCCACGACCTCGACCGTCTGGCTTTGCGCGGCAAACCCGCTCCCGACATCTTTCTGGAGGCCGCAAAGCGCCTCGGCGTGGCGCCGGCACAGGCGGTGGTGTTCGAGGATGCCGCTGCCGGCGTCGCCGCGGGACGCGCCGGCAGCTTCGGCCTCGTGATCGGGGTCGGGCGCGGCGCGCACGCCGCCGCGCTCATGGAGAGCCACGCCGACCATGTCGTGGCCGACCTGAGCGAGGTGCACCTGGGGGGTTCCCGCATGCCGGAAGCGCGGTGGGAGCACTTCCCGCACGACGCCGACATCGGCGTGCGCGGCTGCGGGCCGACGATGGCGGCTGCCTTCGAGCAGGCCGCGCTCGCCCTGACCGCGGTGGTCACGGATCCGGTTGGCATCGCGCTGCGCCAGTCCGTCAGCATCGCCTGCGAGGCGCCATCGGCCGAGCTGCTGCTGGTCGACTGGCTGAACGCGTTGGTGCTCAGGATGGCGACCGATGGTCTGGTGTTCGGCGCCTTCGAGGTGGTGATCACCGGCACCCGGCTCGATGGCCGCGCATCGGGCGAGCCCATCGATATCGCGCGCCACCAGCCCGCGGTCGAGGTCAAGGGCGCGACCCTGACGGCCCTGGAGGTCGCCGAGCAGCCGGACGGCAGCTGGTGCGCCCAGTGCGTGGTCGATGTGTAGGGCTCAGACGCGAACCGCCCGTTGAAAAGGAGGTCGCCATGGATCTGGCAGGTTTGGAGAAGGTTTCTGCCACCGAGTGGCGGATCAAGCGGACCGGCCCGATGCGCGTGCCGGCCATCCTCTATGCCGATGAGGCGCTGATCCGCGACATGGACGAGAAGGTGCGCGAGCAGGCCGTTAACGTTGCCACGCTGCCGGGCATCGTGCGCGCCTCCTACGCCATGCCCGACGCCCACTGGGGCTACGGCTTCCCGATCGGCGGCGTGGCGGCGTTCGATGCTGAGGAGGGCGGGGTGGTGTCGGCGGGCGGCGTCGGCTTCGACATCTCCTGCGGCGTGCGCACGCATCTGACCGGCCTGCCCCGTGCGCCCATTCTCGCGCATCAGAGGCAGCTGGCGCAGGCACTGTTTCGGACCGTCCCGGTCGGCGTCGGCTCCACCGGCAAGATCGCGCTCGACGAGGCCGGTATGACCGCCATGCTGGCGGGCGGCGCCGAGTGGGCGCTTGAGCAGGGTTACGGCCGGACGGGCGATCTTGAGCGCATCGAGGAGGGTGGCTGCGCTGCCGACGCCGACCCGGCCGCGGTCTCGGACGACGCCCGTCGGCGCCAGCGCAAGGAGATGGGGACTCTCGGGTCGGGGAACCACTACGTTGAGGTCCAGGAGATCGCCGAGGTGTTCGACCCCGCCGTCGCCGATGCGTTCGGGCTGAAGCTTGGCGAGTGCGTCGTCACCATCCATAGCGGCTCGCGCGGCCTCGGCCACCAGATCGGCACCGAGTTCTTGCGGGAGATGGCGATCGCGACCGAGCGCTACGGCATCGCGTTGCCCGACCGGGAGCTGGCCTGCGCGCCCATCAAGTCGGAGCTGGGCAGCCGCTACCTGGGCGCCATGCGCGCCGCCATCAACTGCGCGCTCGCCAACCGGCAGATCATCGGCCACCTGGCGCGCCAGGTGTTCGCCCGCTTCTTCGCCGATGCGCCGCTGCCGCTGCTGTTCGAC
>JBAPMW010000981.1:0-9343 GCA_049278815.1 Hyphomicrobiaceae bacterium | reverse complement strand
GGCATCACGGAGGTGTTCGTGAAGGAGGGATCGACGTTCGGGCGGTCGGCGTCGCGGGCGTGAGACTGGGCTGCTGTGTTCCCGAGCGGGAACAATCGGGCCAGTTATGGCTGCAAGGGTGGCTGATGTTCCCGAGCGGGTACTCCGGCCGCCATCGCCGGGCGGTTGCCTCAAGCTTGCGGTTTGACTTGAATATCAGACGCCGACTGATTAAATCTGATCCAGAGGTTTGGCGGGGCTTCCTCTCACTCGTGCTGAGACAGCGATTCCCTACCGGTTCTTGTGTAGCCCGTGGGATACATGTATGATGCTCAACGTCCGCGAGACAGATGAGTCGGTGAGGGTATCAGCGAGCTGCGGATCAATTTCGGGCCTGGCTATCGCGTCTACTACGTCCAGCGTGGCGCCAAGTATGTTCTTCTGCTGGCAGGCGGCGATAAGTGCACTCAGGCAAAGGATATCGCGCTAGCGAAGCGTTTGGCGGGCGAATACGAGGAGGAGACAATGGCGCCAACGGTCAAGAAGAGTGCAAAGCCGTTCGACGCGGCCAAGTACCTCGACAGCGACGAGGCTGTCGCCGAGTACATCTCCGAGGCGCTGCTTACAGGCGACATCGACACGATCACCCATGCGATTGGCGTGGCAGCCAAGGCGCGGGGCATGAGCGAGATTGCGCGACAGACCGGCTTGTCCAGGGAGAGTCTGTACAAGGCTCTCAGCGGCGAGGGGCATCCGCAGTTCGAGACCATATCTCTCGTCCTCCGGGCGCTCGGGCTCCGCCTGCGCGTGGAGCCGGCAAGCGACAGCCCGAACGAGCGCGCCGCCTAGCCATCGATCTCACGCCCTCAAACCGTCGTCGTCTTGATGTCGACGAACTTGATCTCCGGGTTGCGCTCGGCCGTCCATTGGAGGTTGAAGGCAGACGACGCCAGGTACACCTTGGCCTCGTCGAGGTCGGTGGCGACCGACGAGCGGTTGCGCTCGACGAAGCGCTGCAGCTCGGCGGGATCGTCGGCCTTGATCCACCGCACTGTATCGCACGGCGCCGGGTCGAACCCGGTCTGCAGGCCGTATTCGTTGAGCAGGCGGTCGGCCAGCACGTCGAGCTGGAGAGCGCCGATCACGCCGACGATGGGGGGCGTGCCGTCGAGCGGGCTGAACACCTGCACCACACCCTCCTCGGCCATCTCGCGCAGCGCGTCGCGCAGCTTCTTGGCGCGGATCGCATCCTCCAGCCGGATGCGGCGCATGATCTCGGGGGCGAAGCTCGGGATGCCGAGGAACGTGATGTCCTCGCCCTCGGTGATGGCATCGCCGATCCTGAGCGTGCCGCGGTTGGGGATGCCCACCACGTCGCCGGCGTAGGCCTCCTCGGCCAGCGAGCGGTCCTGGGCGAAGAAGAACTGCGGCGCGGCGAGCGCCATGGTCTTGCCGGTGCGCGGCACCTTCACCCGCATGCCGCGCGTCAGCTTGCCGGAGCACACGCGCATGAAGGCGATGCGGTCGCGGTGGTTGGGGTCCATGTTCGCCTGGATCTTGAAGACGATCCCGGTCATGGCCTTCTCGGCCGCCTCCACCGTTCGTGTGGCGGCCTTTTGCGCGCGCGGCGGCGGCGCATAGGCGATCAGCGCCTCCAGGATGTCGCGCACGCCGAAATTCTTGAGCGCGCTGCCGAAGTACACCGGCGTCAGCGTGCCCTCGCGGAACTTGGCAAGGTCGAACCTGCCGCAGGCCGTCTGCACCAGCTCGATCTCGTCGCGCCAGGCCGCCGCCGCGTCCTCATCCAGCAGCGCGGTGATCGCCGGATCGTCCGGCCCCGAAACCGGGGTGCCCTCGGGCTCCCGCTCCACCTGGCGAATGCGCGGCTGGGCCAGGTCGTAGGTGCCCTTGAAGGCGCGCCCGCGGCCCACCGGCCACACCATGGGCGCGGTCTCGATGGCCAGTGTGCGCTCGATCTCGTCCAGCAGCTCCAGCGGGTCCTGGCTCTCGCGGTCCATCTTGTTGATGAAGGTGACGATGGGGATGTCGCGCAGGCGGCAGATCTCGAACAGCTTGAGCGTGCGCGCCTCGATACCGCGGGCGGCATCGATCACCATGATGGCGGAATCGACGGCGGTGAGCGTGCGGTAGGTGTGGTCTGAGAAGTCCTCGTGGCCCGGCGTGTCGAGCAGGTTGAACACCGCCCCGCCGTACTCGAAGGTCATCACCGAGGTGACGACCGAGATGCCGCGCGCCCGCTCGATGGCCATCCAGTCGGAGCGCGTGTTGCGCCCGTCGCGCTTGGCCTTGACTTGGCCGGCAAGCTGGATGGCGCCGCCGAACAGCAGCAGCTTCTCGGTCAGCGTGGTCTTGCCGGCATCGGGGTGCGAGATGATCGCAAACGTGCGCCGGCGCGCGATCTCGCGGGCAAGACCGTCGGGCACGGTCCTCGACGCCGATTGGCTCTCGCCGGGCGAAACTGGCGCTTCTCTCTGGGGCTGGTCGTCCATTGGCTCGCTCTGGGTGTGTCGGCGGGCGCCTCTATAGCCGTTTGCAGGACCTGGCGCCACCGCAGCGACAGACCCGACTGGCCGCTGTCGGCTTATCGTCATGAACGAGCCTCATAGGTGAGGCGACGGTCTCGTCAAGGCAGGGAGCTGCGGCCGCTGGCAGACGGGAGCAAGGTTTGCCTGCACCCCGCGATCTTGGCGTGCAGCGGCATTTGCGTTCGCGGCGTCGGCGCCGGAAGCCAGGCGCAGGCTACCGACGCGCCTCGGCGCGACGGCCTGCTGGCGTCCGCAACTGCGACGAAACAGAAGAAGTGAAGGTCGGCGCAATACCGGGCAGCACAACGCGAAACGCCGCAGAGCGCAAGGACCGTCGGCGATGCATCGGGGCGCGTGCCATCATGCGTCGACGCCTGATCCCTGCAACCTGCATCAGCACGCAGATTGCTCGAGACATCCGCCCACATACTTGTTGATGGCTTCCACCATGGCACCGGCGACCCGGTCGCGCCATTGATCGGACTTGAGCTGGGCGGCATCCTCCTCGTTGGTCACGTAGCCCAGCTCCAGGAGGATCGCGGGGACCTTGGCCGTCCTCAGCACCGCGAACCCGGCATTGCGGTCGGGGTTCTCCATCAAGTTGGTGCTGGTGCCCACGTATTTGATGACGGACCGCGCGAAGATGCTGGTGCGCTTGTGGTTTCGGTCGATCACGTCGCGCGCCTTGTCGGCGAGGATGCCTTTGACGGCGCCGCGCTCGGCCCTGTCGGCAACTGCCTCCAGCTTCTTGCCCGTGGCCTCGATCGAGACATCGCCCGCGGCGCGCTTCAGCGCTTCCGCCACGTGCGGCCGCAGGGAGTAGATGGTGGCACCGCGCGCGCTGGCACGCTGCGTATAGTCGGCATGGATGGCGATGAACAGGGCAGCCTGGTGGCGCTCACCGAACCGACGACGCGCGTCCAGCGGCACGAACACGTCGGTGTCGCGCGTCATCAGCACCTTGTAGAAACCGGTTTCATTGAGCTTCTCGCGCAGCTTCAGGCTGAACGACAGCACCACGTCCTTCTCGATTGTGCCGAATTTCCTCGCCCCGGAATCGTGGCCGCCGTGGCCGGGATCGATGACGATGACCCGCTTGCGGGCAAGGGCCCGCTTGGGGACCGGCGGGCGCAGCTCTGCAGGAACGATGACGAGGACCAACCTGTCGGGCTTGCCATCGGTCGATTTCGTGATGTCCTTCTTCTTGACACTGACCAGCCCCGTCAAATCGATGACGATGCGCATCTTGCCGGGAGCCGCGGCCACCTCCCGGAATGCCCTCACCACCCCCACCGGAGCACCGGCCGGCGGCTGCTCCGGCAGGCTCACGACAGTCTTCGGCAGGTCGATAAGCAACCGGCTTGGGTTGTCGAGCTGTTGGATCTTGACATCGTCGATGTCGATTGGCTCCTCAAGGCCAACCTCGAACCTGGTGCCTGGGGCCTTTGCTGCGGGCTTCTTCGCAAGATCCTTCGCGTTCGCGGCGGCAACGACGCTGGTGGGCGAAGCGCCCACCGGAATCAGCATCGTCAGTGCTACAATCAACGGCATCCAGCAGCTGCTGAATACCCTGCCAATGGCCATGCCGTGGACCCCCAACTAGCGTCGCAAATCGCAGGACGAGCCTGCAATAGGCGCGGAAAGTGGCATTTTACGGATCGCCATCCGGCGACCACCATACGTGCAGCAATGTTAACAACTCCCTTAAGGGAGTAGGGGAGTAGGGCAGTAGGGGCTGCAGTCTCTTCCTTGCCTTATTGCCTTATTGCCTTATTGCCTTACTGCCTTACTGCCTTACCGCTCTCTAGACCGCAGGCGGTTATAGCGTGCACGTTCTAAATGGTGCTCGCGTCCATCCCGGTCACTTGAGCCCGTGCCACAGTGGTGTCAGACCCAGAGGGGTCTGACACCTATCCGAGATATCCCTCAATCAGCCGCCGGTAGATCGCCGTCAGCGTTGCCAGGTCGGCGATGGGAACGCGCTCGTCGACCTGGTGGGCGGTGGCGTTGAGGAGCCCGAGCTCGACGACGGGGCAGAGCCTGCGGATGAAGCTGGCATCCGACGCGCCGCCGTTGGTGGTGAGCGCTGGCGCGTGGCCGGTGACGGCCTCCACCGCGTCGCTGAGCGCCGCGGCCAGCGGCCCCGGCTCGGCCACGAACGCCTCGTGGGTGCCGGAGAAGGCGAGCTCGAAGCGCGCCGCACGCTCGCTCGCCACCGCCTCGCATTTGTCCCGCACCCAGGTCTCGATGGCAGGGCGCGTGTGGAGGTCGTTGTAGCGGATGGAGAAGGTGGCGCGCGCCCAGGCCGGGATGACGTTGCCGGCGCTGTTCGGCACCGTCACCACGGTGGCCTCGACACTGGAGGGCTGGAACCTCGCCGTGCCGGCGTCAAGCGGGGCAGTGCTCAGCCGGTCGATCATGCGCGCGAGCTTGGGGATCGGGTTCTCGGCCAGGTGGCCGTAGGCGGCGTGGCCCTGCTTGCCGTGCACGGTGAGCTGCACTGTGACGGAGCCGCGGCGGCCGATCTTCGCCTCATCGCCCACCGCCTTGGAGCTGGTGGGCTCGCCGACAACGCAGGCATCAGGCGCCTCCCCGCGGGCGCGCATCCACTCCAGCACCCTGGGCGTGCCGTTGATGCCCGGCCCCTCCTCGTCGCCCGTGATCAGGAACGACAGCGAGCCGCGCGGCAGCCCGCCGTTGGCCGGCCCACGTTTGGCGGCAAGGTGGCCGAGGGCCGCGGCGGCGAAGCAGGCGATGGCGCCCTTCATGTCGACGGCACCGCGGCCGTAGAGCACGCCGTCCACGATCTCCGCCGCGAACGGCGGCCGCGACCAGCCGCCCTCGTCGCCCACCGGCACCACATCGGTGTGGCCGGCGAAGCAGAGGTGCGGACTGCCGGTGCCGAGGCGGGCGTAGAGGTTCTCCACGTCCGGCGTGCCGGCCTGGCGCATGGTGAGCCGGTGACACGTAAAGCCGGCCGGCTTCAGCACGCTCTCCAGGTACGACAGGGCGCCGCCTTCCAGCGGCGTGATGCTGGGGCAGCGGATCAGGCCCTGGGCGAGCGCGACAGGGTCGTGCGCGAGATGTGGTGCAGTGCTCGGCATATCGGCAGATACTGGCGATGCGGGCTCTAGACGGACTCTGCCAGGACGCCTTCCCTCGGCGCCGATGGCGGAGACGCCGGCGCGCTCGCCGGCCGCCCCTGCGATGGCACAGCGTGGAGGGTCGCGTCCAGCATCATGATCTTCTGCCAGACCTTCTGCGCCATCCCGGCGGCGATGCGCTCGATGTCGCTGACGGCGTCGGTGACGACCGGATCGGGCAGGCTCTGCGCGAACAGCACGGCAACCTTGGACGTGAGCGACATCATCTCCGCGCAGTAGTCGAGATAGCGCGACAGATCGTAGGGCGTGAGCGTGCGCACCGGCGAGGACGGGGTGTTGCCGCCGACGCTGACGGATGCGGTCGGGTCCTTGGTCAGCTGGTGCATGTCGATGACATGCAGGATCGCGCGCAGCTCGTGCAGCGCGCTGAGGGCGCGGCGCCGCTTCAGGCGCTGCTCGATGGTGATCATGAACAGCAACGTGGCGCCGGTCAGCACCGCCAGGTTGGCCACCGCCTCGATGCCCTGAAACACGGAATAGACGCTCTCGCCCCCCGTGCGCGAGAGGTCGACCTGGCTCACCACCCACACCAGCAGCCCGGCTCCGCCCACTGACAGCGCCAGGAGGCCGAGGCGCAGCAGGATGTGGCGCCGGGCGATCCGCTGCGCCCGCGCCGAGCTTTTCCGCGCCACCTCGAGCAGGTCGCCGCAGACAGCGCCGAGACCGGCGCCTGCGAAGCGCTCCAGGATGCGCTTTTGCAGCCTGGCGATCGTTTCGATCACCTTCTCCGCGTCCAGGGCCAGATTGGGGCTGGCGCGCTTCGATGGCGTCTCCACGCGTCGTCTCCTATCGCCATCGCTCAAATGGGCGCGCCGAGCGGCATGGCAGGCCGTAGGTTGGGTCGAGTTCCCATGCGCGCGCAGCGCGCGCATGTCGCTACCGCTAGCGCACCACGGCCGAGCGCGTCAATGCGCGCCTGAAGGACGAGTTCGGAGGCTGCTTCGTGCGCGGGCGTGGCCACGCCAAGGTGATGTGCCACCTGATGTTCGGCATCCTCGCGCTGACCGTCGATCAGCTGATGCGCCTCGTCCCCGGCTGACGCGCCGCGGGACTGCCGTCCGAACCCGTCACGTGGAGCGCAAAAATGCGCCCCACGCGACTTCTCCTGCGCGTGAGCCGACCTACAGGGCTGCGAATGCCCGATTGGCGCCAAAACCCAACTCGTCTCAACCTCGCCACGCAGAAATGCCCCAATGCACCGCCAGACCCGTCGGCAGACGCTGCCTGCGGGGTGCCGGGCTTGCCAGCGCCGCGGCCCGCCGGGAGCGGAAGTGCGGCATTGCATGCGCCCTGGCATGGTTGCTGCGCTGCGCGGTCCGTGCTATGCGCGGGCTGGCGCCCGGGATGGCGCTGGCGGCAGCGCTGCGGGCTCTCCATCGACCTGCGGCTGCTGGGCTGACGCCGCCACTGTTCTCCCAAGGTTCTCCAAGCATTCCGGGGCGGAAGCTTATCCCGTGACGACCGACGAACCCATGATGGCAAGCATGGCGGGCCGCTACGCGGCGGCCCTGCTCGCCTTGGCCAAGGAGGAGCGGCAGCTGCCGCAGGTGGAGGCCGATCTTGCGGCCTTCCGGGGCATGCTCGACGAGAGCGCAGACCTGCGCCGCCTCATTCGCAGTCCTGTCATCTCCGCCGAGGACCAGGCCAAGGCCCTCGACGCGGTGCTGGCCAAGGCCGGCGCCGCGCCGCTCACCGCCAACTTCTTCAAGCTGATCGCCCGCAACCGTCGCCTGTTCGCGGTGGCCGACATGATCCGCGATTTCCGCGCCCTGCTGGCGCGCGAGCGCGGCGAGGTCAGCGCCGACGTCGCGAGCGCGCATCCGTTGACGGCCGAGCAGCTCAACGCCCTCAAGGACGCGTTGCGCGTGCAGATCGGCAAGGACGTGCAGGTGAACACCCGCGTCGATCCCGGCCTGCTCGGCGGGCTCGTCGTGAAGGTCGGCAGCAGGATGATCGACTCTTCCCTGCGGACCAAGCTCAACAATCTCAAAGTCGCGATGAAAGGTTTGGGCTGATGGACATCCGCGCCTCAGAGATCTCCTCGATCCTCAAGCAGCAGATCAAGAGCTTCGGCAAGGAGGCCGAGGTCTCCGAGATCGGCCAGGTGCTCTCCGTCGGCGACGGCATCGCCCGCGTCTACGGCCTCGACAACGTGCAGGCCGGCGAGATGGTGGAGTTCCCCGGCGGCGTCCGCGGCATGGCGCTGAACCTGGAGGCCGACAACGTCGGCATCGTCATCTTCGGCGAGGACCGCGGCATCAAGGAAGGCGACACCGTCAAGCGCACGGGCGCCATCGTCGAGGTGCCCGTCGGCAAGGGCCTGCTGGGCCGCGTGGTGGATGCGCTCGGCAACCCCATCGACGGCAAGGGCCCCATCAAGTCCGACCAGCGCATGCGCGTGGACGTGAAGGCGCCGGGCATCCTGCCGCGCAAGTCGGTGCACGAGCCGATGGCCACCGGCCTCAAGTCGGTCGACGCGCTGATCCCCATCGGCCGCGGCCAGCGCGAGCTCATCATCGGCGACCGCCAGACCGGCAAGACCGCCATCATCCTTGACACGTTCCTCAACCAGAAGCCGCTTAACGAGTCGAAGGACGAGAGCGTCAAGCTCTACTGCGTCTACGTCGCCATCGGCCAGAAGCGCTCCACGGTGGCCCAGTTTGTCAAGGTGCTGGAGGAGCGCGGTGCGCTGCCCTACTGCATCGTCGTCGCCGCGACCGCCTCCGACCCGGCGCCGATGCAGTACCTGGCGCCGTTTGCCGGCTGCACCATGGGCGAGTACTTCCGCGACAACGGCATGCACGCCGTGATCGCCTACGACGACCTCTCCAAGCAGGCCGTCGCCTACCGCCAGATGTCGCTCCTCCTGCGCCGCCCGCCGGGCCGCGAGGCCTACCCTGGCGACGTGTTCTACCTGCACTCGCGCCTGCTGGAGCGCGCCGCCAAGCTCAACGAGAGCCACAAGGCCGGCTCGCTGACGGCGCTGCCGGTGATCGAGACCCAGGCCAACGACGTGTCGGCCTACATCCCGACCAACGTCATCTCCATCACCGACGGCCAGATCTTCCTCGAGACTGACCTGTTCTACCAGGGCATCCGCCCGGCGGTGAACGTCGGCATCTCGGTATCGCGCGTGGGCTCGGCCGCTCAAGTCAAAGCCATGAAGCAGGTCGCAGGCCGCATCAAGGGCGAGCTGGCCCAGTACCGCGAGATGGCGGCCTTCGCCCAGTTCGGCTCCGACCTCGACGCCGTCACCCAGCGCCTCCTCGCCCGCGGCGCCCGCCTCACCGAGCTTTTGAAGCAGCCGCAGTTCTCTCCGCTCAAGGTGGAGGAGCAGGTGGCGGTGATCTTCGCCGGCACCCGCGGCTATCTCGATCCGTTGCCGGTGGCGGCGGTGTCGAAGTTCGAGGCGCAACTCCTACGCCACCTGCGCGAGAGCCACGCCGACATCCTGGGCGACATCGCCTCCAGGAAGGAGATCACCTCCGACACCGAGAAGAAGCTGGTCGGCGTGCTCGACGCCTTCGCCAAGAATTTCGCCGCGTAGAATCCCCTCTCCCCACGCCACTTCGGCGTTGGGAGAGGGTTAGGGTGAGGGCAGCAGCACACTCCAAGCTCGGAATTTGTGACTGCCCCTCACCCCGACCCTCTCCC
>JBAPMW010000980.1:0-1870 GCA_049278815.1 Hyphomicrobiaceae bacterium | reverse complement strand
GTACTCCGGCAGGCGCGTGATCGCCTCGAACAGCTCGCTGCCGCGGGCGTCGTAGAAGAAGCGGCAGGGCAGGGTTTTCTGCGAACGCGACAGGCCGTCGATCACGGCAGCCGCGAAATCGTCCGCCTCCGCCGCGGGGATGCCGGGCGGGCGCTGGGCACGTGGGTGCAGCATTACTCGGTCTCCGCAGCGAGACGCAGGCCCACGAATTGCCAGCGCTGGTGGGGGTAGAAGAAGTTGCGGTAGGTGGCGCGGGTGTGCCCTGCGGGCGTCGCACAGGAGCCCCCGCGCAGCACCTGCTGGCTCACCATGAACTTGCCGTTGTACTCGCCGAGCGCGCCGGCCGGCGGCCGATAGCCGGGATACGGCAGATAGGCGCTCTGGGTCCATTGCCAGACGTGGCCGTACATCTGGCGCAGTCTGCCGGTGGCCGGTCCGGCAGCCCGCGGCCTCAGCGTCCCAGTTGCGGATGCGTCGGCGTCGAGCCCGCCCTCCGCCGCCAGGTCTTGCGCCGCCGCCTCCCACTCGAACTCGGTGGGCAGCCGCTTGCCGGCCCAGCGGGCGAAAGCGTCGGCCTCATAGTAGCTGACGTGGCAGACGGGTGCGGCGCGCTCGATGGCGTGCAATCCTTCCAGCGACATCGCGAGCCATTCCCCGTCGCGCTTCTCCCAATAGAGAGGCGCCTCCCAGCCCTCGCGATTGACGGCGGACCAGCCGTCGGCGAGCCAATGCTCGGGGCGCGAATAGCCGCCGACGGCCATGAACTCCAGCCACTCGCCGTTGGTCACCAGCCGGTTGGCGAGCCGGAAGGGATGGACGAGCGCCTCGTGGCGCGGGGCCTCGTTGTCCCAGGCGAAACCATCCCCACCGTGGCCGATCGAGCGAATGCCGCCCAGGAGTTCGATCCAGCCCGGCGCCGCCGGCTGGGGCTCCACCCGACGAGGTCGCCGTGAGCGATAGGCAGGACGCAGCGGGTTGGCTGCAAACAGCGCCAGGATGTCCGTCAGCAGCAGCTCCTGGTGCTGCTGCTCGTGGTTGATGCCGATCTCGATGAGCCGGGCGGCCTCTGCATCGATGCCGCGGGCGAGCAGCGTCCGCAAGCCGTCGTCCACATGGGCGCGATAGGCCATGACCCGCTCCGTTGACGGCCGTGTCAGAAGCCCCCGCCTGGGCCGCGGCTGCCGCGCCCCCTGGCTCTCGTAATAGGAGTTAAAGCAGTAGTTGAAGCTTTCGTCGAATACCCGGTATCCGGGCAGGTGCCTGGCGAGGACGAATGTCTCAAAGAACCACGTCACATGCGCGAGGTGCCACTTGGTGGGGCTTGCGTCCTCCATCGCCTGGACCGTCATGTCCTCCGGCGACAGCGGGGCTGCGAGCTCGTGGGACAGGTGGCGCGTGTCCAGGAGGCGGTTCTCGAGGAAGCGCTGGCCCTCGATGGTCGCGCGCTGAACCGATTTCTGTCGCTGCATGTGTCGCGTCATGGCACCGCCTTCCTTGCGCAGGGTAGCTGGCCCACCGACAAAAGCATGGGCCCACGTCGCCCCAGCAGACCAATGCCGGCGCGATCAATGCAAATGCATCGGCTTTGCTACTGGTTCCATGAGCGGCAAATAAGGCGCGACCGGCTGTTCGCAACGCTCTCGCCCGACGCTCCTGCCACGATCAGTGCGCGGCACGGCAATCCTTCCTTCGCGAGCCGCCAAAGCCACCGGCCCCGCCGACGACGCCGGCGAGGTGCGACGGGTGCGCGAGTGCCTACTCGGCAACCATGAAAGGGGGCGGTTGCCCGCCCCACGCGTTGCCTTTCGGCACCCGCGCCGACGGCGATTTGCGTCCCGCTGCAAGCTGCGGCCGTCCGTAGGGGTCAGAC
>JBAPMW010000979.1:0-5415 GCA_049278815.1 Hyphomicrobiaceae bacterium | reverse complement strand
CCTTCGGGCGGGTTGCGCTGGCCGGCGACGCGGCCTTCGTCGTGCGGCCGCATGTCGGCGGCGGCGTGGCCAAGGCGGCGGACGATGCCGCGGCTCTGGCCGAGTGCCTCGACGCCGAGCCGACCGTCGAGGCCGGCCTCAGCGCCTACGAGGCCCGGCGCCTGCCGGTGGGGCAGCGCTTCGTCGCCCAGGCGCGCCGGCTCGGCTGCTATCTGAGGCGCCGCTTCGACAGCGAGGAGGAGCGCTCACGTGCCGCCCTCCATGCGGTGCCGGAGCGGGTGCTGGCCGAGACGGCGGCACTGGATTTCCTGGGGCAACGCCCATGAGTCGCGGCCGCCATTGGCGACGCCCGCCCCGCAGCGACGCCGCCGGGAGATCGCGTTTGACGACCGACGGTCGCCGTGCGCTACTTCTGCGCCCGAAGCGGCGGGCATGACCGGCCGTTTCGCAACGAGCGCGAGGGGCATCGCATTCGTCGCTCCGCCGCACCGGCACGCCCGCGCAGCGGCCACCTGTCGCAACCAAGAAGGGAGGACTACCGGAATGCAATTGCTACGTTCTCTGTCGATCGCCTTGGCGCTGTCGCCGGCCGTGCTGCTGACGCCGGCCAGCGCCCAGGACAAGGCGATCCACCTGAAGATCGCCCACTGGGTGCCGCCGTCGCACGCCATGCACAAGGCCATGGAGGAGTGGGGCAAGTCGCTCCAGCAGGCCACCAAGGGCACGATCACCTTCACCATCTTCCCGTCCCAGCAGCTGGGCAAGGCCTTCGACCACTACGACATGGTGCGCGACGGCATCGCTGACGTGGCCTTCATCAACCCCGGCTACCAGCCAGGCCGCTTCCCCATCGTCGACGCCATCAACCTGCCCTTCATGATGAGCAAGGGCGGCGAGGGGTCGCAGGCCGCCGATGCCTGGTACCGCAAGTACGCCGCGAAAGAGATGAAGGATGTGAAGTACTGCTTCAACTTCGTCCACGACTACGGCTCGTTCCATTCCAGGACCAGGAAGGTCGTGGTGCCCGGCGACGTCAAGGGCCTGAAGGTCCGGCCGGCACAGGGGACGATCGCCACGCTCGTCACCCAGCTCGGCGGCACCAACGTGCAGGCGTCGGCTCCCGAGATCCGCGACGTGCTGGAGAAGGGCGTGGCCGACGCGGGGACCTTCCCGTGGGGCTCGACCTTTCTCTTCGGGCTCGACAAGGTCACGAAGTACCACATGAACGCGCCGCTCTATGTGACCGTGCTCACCTGGGTGGTGAACAAGAAAGTCTATGAGGGCATGTCGCCGATGCAGAAGAAGGCGCTCGACGACCACTGCACCACCGACTGGGCGCTGCGCGCGGCCGGCCCCTGGGCCGCCTTCGAGCGGGCTGGCGTTGCCAAGTTGACGGCGGACAAGACCCCCGGCCGCGAGGTGTACAAGCTCACCGAGGCGCAGCTCGGCGAGTGGCGCAAGGCCGCAGAGCCGGTGATCGCGCTATGGAAGGAGAACGCGCGCAAGGCCGGCATCGACCCCGATGTGGCGCTGGCCGAGCTCAGGGCCGCCGTCGCCAAGTACAAGGCGCTCGACTAGCCGGGCCGACGCTCGACTGAGGTAGCGGGCCGCGTCGCACGCCGACGGCGGCCCGCTGGCAATCTCCCGCTCGCCGCTCAAGTTTGGCGGAGCCGGCGGTGTGCCGGTATCGATAGCGCACCGCACGGAGACGAGGACGGGAGGAGTCCTACCATGCGACGTCTGTGCGAGGGGCTCCGACCCCGCTTCGACGCAAGGGATCCGACCCCGCCGACAGTCCGAGGAGCTCTCGTGTCACGCAACGCAACGGACCGCTTCATCGACGGGCTCGAGCTGGTCGCCGCCGTCTTCATCGGCGTCGTCGCCGCGGACGTGTTCCTCACGGTAACCCTGCGCTACCTCGGCATCGACATCCCCGACAGCTACGACTTCGGCATGCTCCTGCTCGGCATCCTTATCTTCTGGGGAATCGGCGCCACCTCCTACCGGGGCGCGCACATCACGGTCGATCTCGTCTGGGCCAACGTGGGTCCGCGCTGGCAGCGCGCCATCGACGTGTTCGCGACACTGGTGCTGCTGGCTGTCGTCATGGTGCACACCTACTGTCTCTTCGACAAGGTGGAGAGCACCTACCATGCCAATATCTCCACCTTCACGCTGCGGCTGCCGACCTGGCCGTTCTTTGCTGTCGCGTGGCTCGGAGATGCCGCCGCCGTGCTGCTCATCGGTGTGCGCACCTACCGGCTGATTTTCAATCCCGAGGCGCTGGCCAGCACCAGCGCCAGTAACGCGGCGCGGCCGGTGGAGTGAAATCCAAGCAATGAGCACCGATGTCGTCGCCATCCTGGGCTTTGTGGTGCTGTTCGTCCTGATGCTGCTGCGCGTGCCGGTCGGCATGGCGATGGGGCTCGTGGGCGTGGGCGGCTTTGCCTGGCTCGCCGGCGGCACGCCGGCGCTGAAGATCGTCGGCCACACCTCCATGCGCTCGGTGACCGACTGGAATTTCGCGGTGGTGCCGCTGTTCCTGCTGATGGGATCGTTCGCCACCAACTCCGGCATGAGCCGCGAGCTGTTCCGCACGGCCAACGCCTATCTCGGCCATCTGAAAGGCGGGCTCGGCATCGCCACCATCGCCGCCTGCGGCGGGTTCTCGGCCATCTGCGGCTCCTCGGTGGCGACGGCCGCCACCTTCTCACGCGTCGCCTACCCCGAGATGCGCCGCTACGGCTACCCGCAGAGCTTCGCCACCGGCGTGATCGCCGCCGGCGGCACGCTCGGCATCATGATCCCGCCGTCCACGGCGCTCGCGGTCTACGGCATCATCACCGAGCAGGACATCGGCAAGCTGTTCATCGCCGGCATCATCCCGGGCATCATCGCCGTGCTCATGTACATGGCGACCATCACCGTCATCGGCCGCCTGCGGCCGGGTCACCTGCCCGCCGGCAAGCCCGCCCCCTGGAGCGAGCGGATCGCGTCCCTGCGCGACATATGGGCCACGTCGCTGCTGTTCCTGTTCGTGATCGGTGGCATCTACGGCGGCGTGTTCACGCCGACCGAGGCGGCGGGCATGGGCGCCGCCGGCGCATTCATCATCGGCGCGGTGCGCCGCCGGCTCGGCGGGAAGGAGATCGTCCAGTCGCTGCTGGAGGCCACGCGCACCACTGCCGCGGTCTTCACGGTGCTGATCGGCGCGCTGCTGTTCGGCTACTTCCTCACCATCACCCAGACGCCCCAGAAGGTCACCGAGCTCCTCACCGGGCTCGGCCTCGGCCGCTACGGCGTCCTGGTCCTGATCATGCTCATGTATCTGGTGCTGGGCTGCCTGATGGACGCCCTGGCCATGATCATCCTGACGGTGCCCATCGTCTTCCCCGTCATCGTGGCGCTGGGCTTCGACCCGATCTGGTTCGGCATCATCATCGTCATGGTGGCGGAGCTGGGGTTGATGCACCCGCCGGTGGGCATGAACATCTTCGTAATAAAAAGCGTGGTGGAGGACGTGAAGATCTCGACGATCTTCTATGGCGTGATCCCATTCATCATCACCGACCTCATCCGGCTTGCGCTTTTGATCGCGTTCCCGATCCTGGCCCTGTGGCTGCCCTCGCAGATGTGACGCGAGCGCGGGCGTATCTGGCGTAGGTTGGGTCAAGCGAAGCGCAGACCCAACACATACGAGGGGCGGTCTCCTCGATCGCGTTGGGTCTTCGCTATCGCTCGACCCAACCTACGTCTGGGGGAAGGAGCGGCGCGCGGCATGAAACGATCAGGCGACACACAGGGCGCGCCCGGCGAGGTTGCCGAGCGCGCCATCGATTTCGACGAGCTGCCAACCTACGTCGGCTACCAGGTGCGGCGCACCCAGGCGCGGCTCTTTTCCGAGCTTGAGTCCGCCCTCAAGGCCTTCGCGCTCACGCCGGGCTCGTTCGGTGTGCTGACGCTGATCCATGCCAATCCCGGCGTCACGCAGGGCGCGCTTGCCGTCGCGTTCGGGGTGGACAAGTCGACCATGAGCCCGGTGATCGTCCGGTTGGAGCAGCGCGGCCTCGTCCGGCGCGAGGTGCTGGCAAGCGACCGCCGGCGCCAAGCTCTCTTCCTTGCGACCGCCGCAGAACCGACCTACCGCGCCGCGCGCGACAGGATGCGGGCGGTCGAGGCGGACATCGCCGCGCGTCTCACCAAGACCGAGCAGCGCGAGCTGGGGCGGCTGCTGGCTAAGCTGCAGAGCAAGGGCGGGCCGGACGAAGCATAGCCCCTCGGACATTGCAGCCGCCAAGGGATAGAGCGTCACGGGGTTGGACTCCCGCGAATTGTGGTGTAGACAGTGCATATGACTGCGCAGTCGAAGCCTCGCCGCATGACCGTCACGGAGTTCCTGGCATGGGCCTCCGCCCAGCCGCGCGGCCGCTACGAGCTGGTGCGGGGGGAGGTGGTGGCGAAGGCGCCGGAGCGGGCACGGCACAACATTTTTAAGCTTGCGGTCGCGCGCGCTCTTGAGGACGCCGTCCGGCGGGCCGGCCTGCCCTGCACCGTGTTCACCGACGGCATGACGGTGGTCATCGACAACGAGCATTCGCGCGAGCCGGATGCGGCCGTGCAATGCGGGGTATCCACCGATCTCGATTCGATGATTCTGGAGGCACCTCTTATCGTGGTCGAGGTCACCTCGCCGTCCTCGGAGCGCGACGATACCGGCGAGAAGCTGGTGGAGTATTTCTCCGTCGCCAGCATCCAACATTACCTGATCGTCAACCCGGTGAAGAAGGTGGTCGTCCATCACGCGCGCGGCCAGGGCGGCGATATCGTGACGCGCATCGCCAGCTCCGGCGCGATCAACCTGACTCCGCCCGGCATGACAGTCCCGGTCGCCGACCTGCTGCCGGAGATCGGATAGGTCGGTCTGGGCCAGCGCTTGCGAGCCTCGCGGATGACGCGCTGCGACCCGGCTGCTTATCCGAGCGAAAGATACCGCGCCGGAACGCTGTCCGTGAGCCAGACGCCGTTTTCGGCTTGGAAGAGCTGATGGCCGTCTCGATGCATGGCGGCGGCGTCCACCGTCAGCACAGCGGGGTTGCCGTGGCGCGCGCCGACCTTGCGGGCGGTCTCGGGATCGAGCGAGAGATGCACCTGCAGGCGGCGACCGGACTTCAGACCTTCGGCGATAATGGTGTCGAGGTTGTGGGCTGCCGTGCCGTGGTAGAGCAGCGGCGGGGGCTCGCTTGGAGCCAGATCGAGATCGACCGCAACCGAGTGCCCCTGCGCGGCGCGGATGCGGCGACCGTCCTCTGAGAGCGTGAACCGTTGCTTGTCGCTCTCAGCCACCACCGCCCGCAGCGTGTCGAGATCGATGTGCCTGCCGGCGTTGGTGGCCTTGGCCAGCAGCTCGTCCACGTC
>JBAPMW010000978.1:0-7547 GCA_049278815.1 Hyphomicrobiaceae bacterium | reverse complement strand
GCGTAGCAGGCGCGGCTCGATCCACTCCTCAATGTAGCCGTTGCCGCCGCGCATCTCCATGGCGTCGCCTGTCACCTTGCGCGCGTCGCGGCAGGCGCGCAGCTTGATCAGCGGGGTGAGGATGCGGCGCAGCGTCTGGGCTTCCCGGTCGCCGGCATCGGCGCGGTCGAGGCAGTCGGCGGTGAACAGCGCGACGCTGAGGGCTGCCTCCGCCGGCAGGATCATCTTGATCAGCTGGCGCCGCACCAGCGGCAGATCGATCAGGCGCTCGCCGAACGCGCGCCGCCCCAGCGCCACCGTCAGCGCCTCGTGGACGGCGCGGCGCATCAGGCCGGCCGAGCGCACGCCGTTCGACAGGCGCGACTGGTTGACCATCTCGGCCATCTGCTTGAAGCCCTGCCCCTGATCGCCCACCAGCCAGGCCACGGCCCCCTCCAGCACGATCTCGCCCGACGCCATGGCGCGGGTGCCGAGCTTGTCCTTGAGCCGCGCGATGCGATAGCGGTTGGGCGCCCCCGACGGCAGCACGCGCGGCATCAGGAACAGGCCGAGACCGGAGGTTCCCTGTTCCGGAGAATTGGGCGCCCCTTCCGGCCGCGCCAGCACCAGCGCCAGGTCGGCGTCGGCGTTGGAGCAGAACCACTTGTCGCCGGTGAGCAGCCAGTGGTCGCCCTCCGGCACGGCGCGCGTCTCGGTCGCGCCCACGTCGGAGCCGGCGAAGCGCTCGGTCATGAACATGGCGCCCTGCAGCTGGCTCTCGAAGTCCTCCGCGAGCAGGCCCGGAAGATAGCGCTCCAGGAGCTCGGGCGCGGCGAAGCGGCGGATGGTGCGGGTCAGGCTGTCGGTCATGTTGACCGGGCACAGCAGACCGAACTCGGACTGGGCGAACAGATAGGTCAGCGCGTACTTGCTCGCGGATGACAGCGGCCTCTCCCAGCCGAGCGCCGGCCGGTGCGAGACGGCTGCCAACGCAAGGTCGCCGAGGGCCAGCCGTTCCATCTCGCGATAGGCCGGCGCCTTGACGATCGTCTGCCGGTCCTCGCCCTGCCTATCGCGCGGCTCCAGCCGCGGCGGCGTCTTGTCGGCCTCGCGCGCGAGATCGTCGAGCCGGCCGCCGACGAGGCCGCCCAGGCGCTCGAACCAAGGTTGCATGTGCGCCTGCTCTGCCTCGGGCAGATAGAGGCCGAGCAGCGCCGTGAGCGAGCGGTCCGAGCGGTAGAAATCGAGCCCGCGCGAGTCCGGCGATGGCGCTGCGGCGAGGTTGCGAGGCTCAACGTTCATGCCTAGGTCCTCGACTTTGTTCAGTCAGATCCGCAGAGGCAAGCGATGCACTATACCACGCACGGCAGATGGCTCGACATCAGGGTGCAACGCGGCGCCATCACGCCGTCTGCCTGAGCTTGCGTCTGTCGACGCGCCTCTGGATCTCGTCTTGTAAGTCCTCGATCTCGCATTTGAGCAAGAACGCGTCGTATTCTCCCAGCACCTCGGGCGGGCGAGGGAAGGGTCGCGGCGCAATGAGCCAGGCCAACACCCAGAAGGGCAGGAAGATCAGCATGGCCACTGGATTGCCGCCCGATGCCTCCAGGATGACCTCCGCATGGGTCAGCGCAACATGGACCCGGGCCTTGATGCGGTACACGACGCGATGCCGGATGGAGCTTCGCCTCATGCGATTGGCGTGAAATGCGTCCCACCACTTTGGCTTGACGGCTCCTTCGCCTATGCGATCGATTTTTCGCCATGCGGCCTCCAATCGACGGGCGGGTGTTCTGTCGAACCGGAAACGGAGGTCGTATCTGAGATTGATCGGCAAGCACCACAGTCGATATGGCGAAAATGCGCCGAAAGCTGGGTTGAGTCCGGCTCCATTCGTCGGTTTCGGTCCCAACTCTGCAAACCTGCCCGGCCGGGCGCAGGGTTGCGGATGAGGCGCTCATGCCGTAGTGCGCAATTCAATGGGCATCATTTCAGAGGCAGCAATGCAGTACACCATTCTCGGCAAGACGGGCCTCAGGGTGAGCGTGGCGGGGCTCGGGTGCGGCGGCAACAGCCGCATCGGCCAGGGCGCAGGGTTGAGCGAAGCGCAGTCGGTGGCGCTGGTGCGGGAGGCGCTGGACCTCGGCGTCAATTTCATCGATACAGCCTCCATCTACGGAACCGAGGGCATCGTCGGCAAAGCCATCAAGGGACGAGCACGCGAGTCTGTCGTCATCTCCACCAAGAGCCACATCAACGCCTTCGACGGCTCCAGCGCGGCCCCGGTCGAGGCCGTCCTGGCCAGCCTGGAGGCCTCGCTCAGGGCCCTCGATACCGACTACGTTGACGTCTTCCACCTGCACGGCCTGTCGCCCAAGGTCTACGACCACGCCATGGCGCAGGTGGTGCCGGCGCTGCTGCGGGAGAAGGAGAAGGGCAAATTCCACCACCTTGCCGTCTCCGAGACCGCCCCGCGCGACCCCGGCCACACCATGCTGGAGCGCGCCGTGGAGGAGCCGGTGTGGGAGGTGTTCATGCTGGCCTTCCACCTGCTGAACCAGAACGCGCGCGATCATCTCCTGAAGCGCACCCAGGCCAACAAGGTCGGCACGCTGTGCATGTTCGCGGTGCGCAACGTCTTCAGCCGGCCTGGCCTGCTGGAGGAGACGGTCCGGGAGCTGGTGGCCGAGGGCAAGCTGCCGCGCGAGCTCGGCGAGACCGACGATCCGCTGGGCTTCCTGCTGCATCAAGCGGGTGCGGAGAGCCTCATCGACGCCGCCTACCGCTTCGCCCGCCACGAGCCCGGCATCGACGTGGTGCTGTTCGGAACGAGCAGCGTCGACCACCTCAAGGCCAACATCGCCTCCATCCTCCGCCCGCCGCTGCCGGCTGGCGACGTGCAGAGGCTCTACGCCCTCTTCGGCCACCTTACCGGCGTGGGCCTCGATCTGCCGGATCGGGCGAAAAGGTGAGGGGTGCAGGTGCCGGCTGCTGACGGGGCAGCTCGATCAGATGCGGGTGCACCTCGACAGCCTGGAGCGACAGGACAAGCCCCCCGCCAACGGCGAGACCTTCGCGCGCAGCGGGTGGCTCAAGCAGCGTCTCAACTTCTTCTGGCTCTGGTGACGCCGGCCGCCGTCCCCGATGCCGAGACTCACGCAGCCAACCCCTACTTCCCCAGCTCCTGGTCGACCTTGGCGAGCATGTGGGTCCACTTGGCCGTCTGGGTCTCCACCAGCAGCTTCAGGTCACCCTGGAGGCTGGCGAGAAGGGCGCAGTCGGGGGCAGCGGTGGCCGTCTCGCCCTGGCTGCCGCCGCCGGTGATGCGGGCCACCAGCTCCTCGGATTTCTTGTCGTAGCCGGCCATGGTCTCGTCGCGCACGAGCGGCTCGGCCTGCTTCAGAAACTCGTCGTTCGACCAGTTGCGCTTGTCCTTCAGCTGGCGCAGCTTGCCCTGAAATACCGGCGTGTTCTGCTGGGCCAGATCGCGGAGCGCCGCGCCGGCGGCGTTGACCACGGCCTCGAAGTCGGCCTTGGCACATTGGCCCGCAGTTGGCGCCGTCTGCGAGAGTGCGCTGCCGGCCACACCCGGCACGAGCAACGCCACGACGACCGCGCAAGCCCGTGCCCGCATCGATGAGCTCCCCCCTCCGCCGCGCCGTCTTGCATCTACCCCCTGGCCGCCAGGCCCGCAATCGGCAAGCGGGGCTGACAGCAAGATTCGGCCGGGCTCAGAATGAGCGCCCAAACTTGTTCGATTTTGGGAAGCCGCGCGGCGCCATTCTGCCGGCCTGTGCCCGCTCGCCGATCCACTCCTTCAGCTCGGCGTAGGGGAGCGTGAAGGTGCGCGCGGCCGGATCGAGCCAGGTGAGGCCGTCGACCTTCCTGAACACGCGGACGTCGGATAGCGCCCCGTCCTTGTAGCGCTGCAGATAGACGCCCTTGCCGCGGCTCATCTCGTTCACGTCGCCCAAGGGGAAGACCAGCATCTTGCGGTTCTCGCCGATGACCGCCACGGTGTCGCCGTCGGCCGGCACGCACACGCGCGCCTCCTCGGGTCCGGTGAGGTTCATGATCTGCTTGCCCTTGCGGGTCATGGCCACCATCTCGTCCTCCGGCACCACGAAGCCGTGGCCGGAGGTGGCGGCGATCAGGAGCTTGCGGCCCGGGGTGTGCAGCCAGGCTTCCACGAAGGTGTGGTTCTCCTCCAGGTCCACCATCAGCCGCACCGGCTCGCCGTGGCCGCGGCCGCCGGGGAGCTGGTCGCCGGCAAGCGTGAACACCTTGCCGTTGGTGGCCAGCAGCAGGAGCTTGTCGGTGGTGTAGGCCTTCGCCGACCGCATCAGCTGGTCGCCCTGCTTGAACTCCAGCTTGGAAAGGTCGTCCTGGTGGCCCTTCATGGCCCGGATCCAGCCCTTCTCGGACAGGATCACGGTGATGGGCTCCTTCTCGATCATGACCTGATCGAGGTCCACCTCGATCACCGGGGTGTCTGCGAACGTGCTGCGCCGACGGCCCAGCGCGGTCTTCTTGGAGTACGCTTCACGGGTGGCTTTGACCTCGTCGGATACGCGCTCCCACTGCTGCTCCTCCGACTTGAGCAGCGAGTTGAGCGCGCGCCGCTCCTTGGAGAGGCGGTCGTGCTCGGCCTTGATCTCGATCTCTTCGAGCTTCGAGATGGCCTTCAGGCGCAGGTTCAGGATGGCGTCGGCCTGCACCTCGGACAGCGTGAAGCGCTCGATCAGACGCGCCTTGGGATCGTCCTCGAAGCGCACGATCCGGATCACCTCGTCGATGTTGAGGTAGGCGATCAGGAAGCCGTCGAGCACCTCGAGCCGATGCTCGATCTTCTCCAGCCGGTGCTTCGAGCGCCGCACCAGCACCACCTGGCGGTGGTTGAGCCACTCCCTGAGCACGTCGCGCAGCGAGAGCACGCGCGGGACCTGACCGCCGGTCAGCACGTTCATGTTGAGGGAGAAGCGCAGCTCAAGCTCGGTCAGCTTGAACAGGCTCTCCATCAGCACCACAGGATCGACGGTGCGGCTCTTGGGCTCCAGCACCAGCCGGATGGTCTCGGCCGACTCGTCGCGCACGTCGCCCAGCAGCGGCAGCCTCTTCTCCTCGATCAGCTCGGCGAGCCGCTCCACCAGCTTGGCCTTCTGCACCTGATAGGGGATCTCGGTGACGACGATCTGATAGCCGCCGCGGCCCGTCTCCTCCTTCTCCCAGCGCGCGCGCAGGCGGAAGCCGCCGCGGCCGGTCCTGTAGGCCTCCAGGATCTGCTCGCGCGGCTCCACGAGGATGCCGCCGGTGGGGAAATCCGGCCCCGGCACAAATTCCACCAGCTTCTCGATGGTGGCGTTGGGGTGCCTGATGAGGTGCAGGAGCGCCGCGCACAGCTCGTCCACGTTGTGGGGCGGCACGCTGGTGGCCATGCCCACGGCGATCCCCGAGGTGCCGTTGGCCAGCAGGTTCGGGAAGTTGGCCGGGAGGACGACGGGCTCCTGGTTGGTGCCGTCGTAGGTGGGCCGGAAATCGACCGTGTCCTCGTCGATGCCGTCCAGCAGCAGGCCGGCCACGGCCGTCATGCGGCTCTCGGTGTAGCGCATGGCGGCGGGATTATCGCCGTCGATGTTGCCGAAGTTGCCCTGGCCGTCCACCAAGGGATAGCGCACCGCGAAGTCCTGGGCGAGCCGCACCATGGCGTCGTAGATCGCCTGGTCGCCGTGCGGGTGGTAGTTGCCCATCACGTCGCCCACGACCTTGGCGCACTTCTTGTAGGCGCCCGTGGGGTCGAGCCGCAGCTCGCGCATGGCGTAGAGGATGCGCCGATGGACGGGCTTCAGGCCGTCCCGCACGTCCGGCAGCGCCCGGTGCATGATGGTGGAGAGCGCATAGGCGAGGTAGCGCTCCTCCAGGGCATCCTTGAGGTCGATGGGCTCGATCGGAGGCGGCGGCGGGGCCGGGGGGAGAATCGTGGACTTGCTCATAAGGGGCGGATTAGCGGGATGGGCGGACGGACTCAAGGTCCTTTGCAAATCATTCCTGAACGGCTTTACTGCGGTCCATGACGCCGGGGGAGTTCATCGCCAAGTGGAGCGACACGGGCCTGCGCGAGCGCGCGGGCGCGCACTCCCATTTCATCGACCTGTGCCGCCTCCTGGGCGAGAAGGCCCCCACCGACGCCGACCCCAGGGGCGAGTGGTACGCCTTCGAGAAGGGCGCCATGAAGACCGGCGGCGGCGACGGCTGGGCGGACGTGTGGAAGCGCGGCTGCTTCGCCTGGGAGTACAAGAGCCCCGGCAAGGACCTGAACGCGGCGCTCAAGCAGCTGCAATATTACGTGCGCTCGCTGAGGCATTTGTATCGACTGAAGGAACTGGCATGCGAAAGTGCTGGTTCGAAGTTACACGCTTGAGGGACTGCGATTTTGGCCGATCACGTGGATGCTCGACGCCGCAGCGCAATCATGTCGAGTGTAGGGACCAAGGACACCGGTCCCGAACTCGTTGTACGAGGGCTGCTCCATCGCCTCGGCTATCGGTACCGCCTCCATCGTTCCGACCTGCCGGCCAAACCCGATCTGGTGTTTCCGGGCCGTCGGAAGGCAATTCTCGTCCATGGCTGCTTCTGGCATGGGCATGGGTGCCGATGGGGCAGACTACCCAAGAGCAAGGGGGAGTACTGGGCTCCAAAGATTACGGCGAATCGGGCTAGAGACGCGCGACAGCGCTCCCAGCTGAAGCAAGCCGGCTGGCGGACGCTGGTCGTGTGGCAATGCCAGCTTCGCGATCCACCAAAGGTCGTGGCCAGGATGCGGGCCTTTCTCGATGGTTAGTTCGCGTTTTGTTCTTGACGTAGCTCCGAGGGCTGTTTAACGTGACCAGAACCTGTCCGAGCAAGCGGAGAAAGCCGATGGTACGGCCGACTTGCATCGACCTGTTTGCGGGCGTTGGAGGGCTGAGTCTGGGGTTCGAGCAGGCCGGCTTCGATGTGCTTGGAGCCATCGAAATCGATCCCATTCATGCCGCCGTCCATGAGTTCAACTTTCCCAACTGTGCCGTATTGCCCAGGTCTGTCGTCGGGCTGTCTGGCGCCGAAATCAGACAGGCCGGAGGTATCGCCAATCGTCGGATCGACGTCGTTGTCGGTGGCGCGCCTTGCCAGGGCTTTTCCCTCATCGGTCATCGCGCGTTGGACGATCCGCGAAATTCCTTGGTGGGAGAGTTCGTGCGACTGGTTGCCGAGTTGAACGCGTCGTATTTTGTGTTCGAGAACGTCAAGGGCCTGACCGTTGGCAAGCACCGTCGCTTCCTGGACGAAGTCATCGGTGCGTTCTCGGCCGTCGGCTACACGGTTCTATCGCCGTGGAAGGTGCTCAATGCAGCGTCGTATGGAGTGCCGCAAGACAGGGAGCGCCTGTTCCTCATCGGGGCGAGAAGGGGGATGCCCTTGCCGACTTACCCGAAGGCAATCTCCTCCCCTGCCGGAGGGGAGAGGAACGAGTCGTCGAGCGGACCTTCCTGTCGAGATGCGCTGGGCGACCTACTGCACCCAGCGTCTCGCGG
>JBAPMW010000977.1:0-1839 GCA_049278815.1 Hyphomicrobiaceae bacterium | reverse complement strand
GGCATCGTGATCGAGCGCGGCGTGATCCAGTTCCTCTACGGCCGGCCGCTGGAGACGCTGCTCGCCACCTGGGGCATCAGCCTCATCCTGCAGCAGGCGGTGCGCACGACTTTTGGCCCCAGCAATCGGGAGGTCGGCACGCCGAGCTTCATGTCGGGCGCGGTCGAGCTGGGCGGGCTCGCCATTACCTGGAACCGGCTCTACATCGTCGTGTTCGCCGGCCTCGTATTCACGGCCCTGCTGGCGGCGCTGCGCTACACCACACTGGGCCTGCACATGCGCGCCGTGACCCAGAACCGGCAGATGGCCAGCTCCATGGCCATCAACACCGGCCGCATCGACGCGCTCACCTTCGGCCTCGGCTCCGGCATCGCTGGGCTCGCCGGCGTGGCGCTCTCCCAGATCGACAACGTCTCGCCGAACCTGGGCCAGGGCTACATCATCGACAGCTTTCTCGTCGTGGTGTTCGGCGGCGTGGGCAACCTGTGGGGCACGCTGGTGGGCGCCCTGACGCTCGGCGTCGCCAACAAGCTCCTGGAGCCTTTCGCCGGCGCAGTGCTGGGCAAGATCGCCCTGCTCGTGCTGGTCATCCTGTTCATTCAGAAGCGGCCGCGCGGGCTGTTTGCGCTCAAGGGCCGGGCGGTCGAGGCATGATCACACGCAGATTCCTCGAGGCGCCCGACGGCCGCGGCTGGGTCTTCTTGGGCGTATTGGCGACCGCGGCCATCGTCGTGCCGTGCCTCAACGTCCTCGTGCCGCCCTCCTCACCCTTCCACATCTCGACCACGACGGTGGCGGTGTGGGGCAAGTACCTGTGCTTCGCGCTGCTCGCGCTCTCGCTCGACCTCGTCTGGGGCTACTGCGGCATCCTCTCGCTCGGCCACGGCGCCTTCTTCGCCCTCGGCGGCTACGCCATGGGCATGTACCTGATGCGCCAGATCGGCACGCGCGGCGGCTACGCCCACCCGATCCTGCCCGACTTCATGATGTTCCTGAACTGGAAGGAGCTGCCCTGGTACTGGTACGGCTTCAACCACTTCCCGTACGCAGCGCTGATGATCGTGCTGGTGCCGGGCGTGCTGGCCTTCGTGTTCGGCTGGTTCGCCTTCCGCAGCCGCGTCACCGGCGTGTACCTGTCGATCATCACCCAGGCGCTCACCTTCGCCCTGATGCTCGGCTTCTTCCGCAACGACTTCGGCTTCGGCGGCAACAACGGCCTTACCGACTTCTACGACCTCCTGGGCTTTTCCGTGCGCGCGCCTGAGACGCGGGCCGTGCTGTTCTCGCTATCGGCAGTGGCGCTCGCTCTGGGCTATCTCATCGCCCAGGCGGTGGTGCGCTCCAAGGCCGGCAAGGTGCTGATCGCCGTGCGCGACGCGGAGAGCCGAACGCGGTTCCTGGGCTATCGCGTGGAGAGCTATAAGACCTACGTCTTTACCCTGTCGGCCTGCATGGCCGGCGTGGCCGGCGCCCTCTACGTGCCCCAGGTCGGCATCATCAACCCGAGCGAGTTCGCGCCCGCCAACTCCATCGAGGTCGTGATCTGGGTGGCCGTCGGCGGCCGCGGCACCCTGGTGGGCGCTGCGCTCGGGGCGGTGATTGTCAACTACCTCAAGACCGTCTTCACCATCGGCATGCTGGCGCCCTACTGGCTGTTCGTGCTGGGCGCCATCTTCGTGCTCGTCACCATCCTCCTGCCGCGCGGCGTGCTCGGGCTGCTGCCGAGCCGGAAAAGTGCTCGCGACGGGGTCAGACCCCTCGCGCCCACGCTGGCGCTTGAAACTCAACGTAGAGGCGATGGGTCTGCCCCCGCCCCCGGGCCTCCCCCCACCCCTAGCC
>JBAPMW010000976.1:0-3602 GCA_049278815.1 Hyphomicrobiaceae bacterium | reverse complement strand
AGTAGGGTCTGACCCCTATATCCCAGCCCCGCCCCTTGCGATATGCCCGCAGATCGCTCAGAATCGTCCCATGGACTGGGACGACGACAGGCCGAGACCGGCGGCGCCCGTGACGGTGGGTGAGCCGCTCGCGAACTTCTCCATCGCCGAGCTGGAGGCGCGCATCTCCGCCCTCACGCAGGAGATCGAGCGGGTCGCCGAAGAGCTGCGCGCAAAGCGCGCCCACGAGGCCGCTGCCGCTGCGCTCTTTAAGCGCTGAGCGATATCGGATATTGACGGCGCGTGCGGCCCCGCCGCGCGTTCGGGGAGGATATCGGCTCCATGAGGCCATTGCACGTCGCCGCCATCGTCGCCACCGTGCTGGTGGTCTGGACCGCCGCCAACGCGCTGCGGCGTCCGGCGCCGCGGCCGGACCTTACGGCCAGGAGGACCAAGCCCACCAAGGTCGCCTACGTCCCCTGCACCATCCAGCGCGCCACCTTCGGCGGCGCCGAGGCGGCGGTCTTGAAGATCCGCAAGGACCGCAAGGTGCACTACGTCGTCCTGGATCTGCCGAGTGAGGACGATCCGCTGCGCTACCATCCGTTCATGTACTACCAGGGCCGCTGGCTCACGCAGGCGTACGGCGACGTCCCCCCATCCGCGCTCGTCGGCGTGTACCCCACCGTCGAGGAGGCCGAGCTCAAGGCCGGCCGCCTCTGCCCGAGCAACTAGGAGGGATCAGGTTGCAGGGAGCGCAACCACGCAGGGGCGCCTCGCGACGCCACCAGGCCCACCGCCGACACGCGGCGCCCCATCTCCAGCATCGACGCCACGGCTGGCACACAAAAAGAGCCGCCCGAGGGCGGCTCTGCAAGTTGACAGGGAGGCGTCAAACAGAGTGGACGGGCCACTCGATGCCGGCTGTCATACCGCGCAAAGACTAACGATCGGTAAAGCGTGTGAGGTCGTGAAGTCGCTAAGTCGTCTGGACGCCCCGCAGCAGCACGATGCGCAGCGGCCATAGCTACCACGCTGCCGGCGATCCAGTCCGTTTCCTCTCCGCCCAGGCGGTGGGAGGCTGTTGCTGATCTACCTTTCAGCCAGCACGCGCCTGGCGATGGCGTGGAATTCTACAAGGCGTCTGTGCCGGTCTCACCAGTCCGTACCCGCATCGCCGACTCCAGCGGGAGCACGAAGATTTTGCCATCCCCGATGTTGCCGGTCCGAGCGCTGACACGGATCGTCTCGATCACACGCTCGGCGATGTCCGCCGGCACCGCCACCTCCAGCTTGATCTTTGGGACATAGGCAATCTGGTATTCAGCGCCGCGGTAGATCTCCCGATGGCCCTTCTGGCGGCCGAAGCCACGAACCTCGGTCACCGTGAGACCCTGGACACCGGCATCTGCGAGAGCTTCCCGCACGGCATCGAGTCGGTGGGGCTGGATAACCGCAATAATGTAGCGCATGGCCGTCTCCCCTTTGCCTAGATGTTGTAGCCGCTTTCACCGTGGGCGGTCTGGTCGAGCCCTTTCTCCTCGTCCTCCTTGTCGACCCTGAGGCCGCCGGTTATGGCCTTGACGAGCCTGAGAATCCCGTAGCTTGCAACTACGGACCAGATCAGGGTTGCCACGACGCCGAGCAGCTGCACGCCAAACTGGCCGGCGATGGTCCGCCCAGCCGGCAAGCCGGCACCACCCAGCGCGGCATCGACACAGATCGCGGTAAGCAGGACGCCGATAGTGCCTCCCAGCCCGTGCACCGCAAAAACATCAAGGGAGTCGTCCACCTTGAAACGCTGCTTGATGAGGCCGACGGCGAGGTAGCAGGCACTGCCTCCGATAAGCCCGATCGCCAACGCTGCTGCCGGACCGACGAAGCCCGAGGCCGGCGTGATGGTTGCCAGCCCGGCAATGGTGCCGGTGACCATGCCGACGAGGCTGGGCTTGCCGAACTTGGCCCACTCGATTGTCACCCAGACCAGAGACGCTGTCGCGGCGGAAATATGGGTGGCGATCATGGCCATGCCGGCGTCGCCGCCCGCCGTCAGCGCACTGCCGGCATTGAAGCCGAACCATCCGACCCAGAGCATCGACGCGCCAACCATGGTCATCCAGGGAGCATGCGGCGGCTTCAGGTCTGCGGGGAAGCCGGTACGGGTCCCGAGGAGGACCGCCAGGACAACCGCGGACGCACCTGCGGTCAGGTGCACGACGAGCCCACCGGCATAGTCCATGATGCCCATGTCGCTGAGCCAGCCTCCGCCCCAGACCCAATGGGTGACGGGCGCGTAGACGATCAGCAGCCAAAGGCCGCTGAACAGCAGAACCGCCGCAAACCTCATGCGCTCCACGAATGCACCCACGATCAGCGCCGGGGTAATGATTGCGAAGGTCATCTGGAACATGAAGAAGACAGACTCGGGAACCGTGGTGTTGGGAGCCAAGGTCTGCCGCCCTACACCGCTCAGGAAAGCCTTGCTCATGCCGCCTATCCACGACGTCCCCGGCGCGAACGCGAGGCTGTAGGCGCAGACCAGCCACAAAATCGAAGCCAGGCAGGCGATGGCAAAGCAGTGCATCAGGACAGAGAGCACATTCGTCGCTCGCACCAGGCCGGCGTAGAACAGCGCCAGTCCCGGAAGCGTCATGAACAGAACCAGTGTCGTGGCTGTCAGCAGCCACGCCGTGTCGCCCGCGTTGAGCATTGAAGAAGCCTCCCTCCCAAATCTGTCCCGGACGTGGAGGCTCCTTGGCTCAGCGGCTTCCTAGATGCACGAGCGCTGGTCTCGCCGACCCCCATCGCCGGAGTAAGAGCCATCGTAGTCCAAAATGCTCGATCGCCCAAGGTCAATGAACTGCATGCGCCGCAGACGGGAGAAGGCCGACGGCCCGGTGCCCAGCGGCCGGGCCTCCTGGTCCAGAGGGTGCAGCGCAACACGCGGGCCTGTTCCTGCTGCTCGGCCTCCCACCGCGTCGCCAGCGCCCTGGCTTGGCCTATTGTGAGCTGGTGAGGCTTTGACATCTTGCCCTCCAGCCCGGCTTCCCTTATGTGAGCGTGGCTCGCAAGGCACTCCTGGTGTCACGGCGGCTCCGGGAGCTCCGCAGTACTTTTGTGGTCTGGCTGGGACTGGTCAACGCATTGTTCCGATGGGGGTTTCATTGAGTTGGCGTCACTCCGGCGTCACCGGCGCTACTTAGCTCACGGACGACAAATGCGGGAAGCTCGCAAAATGGCCTTCGGAGAGGTGGCAGAGTGGTCGATTGCACCGCACTCGAAATGCGGCATACTCGCAAGGGTATCGGGGGTTCGAATCCCTCCCTCTCCGCCAGCACAACGTCCGCTGACATCCGCTAAAATCCAGAATATTCCGCCAAATCACGCGCTTACCGGGATTGCCTTGTCGATTGCGTTCCACTAACGTCCGGCACAATCCGTCAATCGTTTGTAGGCCAGCTTGTAGGCCGAAGAGTTCGGAGGACGATGGCCCATGCTCGCGCATCGATTGAACGCCACCCGCCTCGCCAACCTGAAGGAACCCGGCCGGTACGCCGACGGCAACGGGCTGTGGCTGCAGGTCAAGGCGCGCGTGAAGAACGGGAAGCGGACGAAGGACATCA
>JBAPMW010000975.1:0-6016 GCA_049278815.1 Hyphomicrobiaceae bacterium | reverse complement strand
TCCCTGGCGCGACACGCCGCCGAAGTGATCGGTGCGGCGGTCCAATTCGACGATCCGCTGGCGCGACAGATCTGACACGAAACATACGATCGAGGCGCCGCCCGGATCCCCTCTCCCCGCTTGCGGGGAGAGCATCTGTGATGGAAGTCAAGCGACTTTCTGGCTGGTCGGATCGGGTAGGTGGCCCGCAGGGGGTGCACCAGAAGGGTGGTTGATCCTGGCTCTCAGTGTGCCGCCGTGCCGTGCGGCTATCAAGGACAAGCCCTTCGGGTGGCGCGCAAGCGCGCCATCCTTGACAGCCGCCCGTCCCGTCGGCGCTATGCTCCGCCATCAAGATCACCCCCCCACTCCGACCAAACCCGGCAGCCAGACCTCGCCCATGGCATCAGGCGCGCGCCTGTGCATACGTGGGTGTCCACAGGCGGTCATCTCTGATCAGAGTATTTGCAAGAACGAGGAGCTTGCGCATGACGGCGGTGAGGGCGACCTTGGGCAGCTTGCCCGCTGCGACGAGGCGGTCGTAGAACGCCTTGAGGCCGGGGTTGGAGCTGGCCGCAGAGACGGCGGCCATGTAGATGCCGGTGCGCAGCCCGGCGCGTCCGCCCTTGATGCTGCGTGTGCCTGCCCTGTCGCCGCTGTCGTTGGCGATGGGGGCGAGGCCGGCAAGCATGGCGGTCTGCTTGGCGTTGCAGGTGCCGATCTCGGGGAAGTTGGCCAGTATGGCAACCGCGGTGACGGGACCGATGCCTTTGATCGAGAGCAGGATCTCGTAACGCCTGGCCAGCCCCGGGTCGGCCTTGACGATGCGCACGATCTCCTTCTGGAGTCGCTCGATCGCGGCCTCGATGGTCCTGATCTGGCGCCTGATCTGCTGCTTGAGGAAGGTGGCCTTGGCATCGCCGAGCTGGTTGAGGAGCGCGGTGCGCTGTTGCACGAAGGCCTCGCGGCCGCGCACGAGCTCCTGGAAGGTCTCGATGGTCTCGGGCGCCGGCGGCTTGGCCTTGGGCTCCAGCATGGCGCCCATCAAGGCGAGCATGCGCGCGTCGACCTTGTCGGTCTTGGCGAGCTGGCCCAAGGCCTCGGCGAAGAGGCGCGAGCGCAGCGGGTTGACGACGGCGACCGCGTGGCCGCTGTCGGTGAGGTTGCGGTAGGCCTCGCGGTGGAGCTTGCCGGTCGCCTCCATGACGATCAGGACGACGACGAGCCCGGTGAGACGGCGCTTGAGCTGCTTGAGACCTTCGTACGAGTTGGGAACGCGGAACGCGAGGCCGATTGGGTGCACATAAACGTCGAGCCACGCTTTACATGTGTCGATACCGACGTAGACTCTGGTTTGCGCGTTTGGTTCGGGCGAGACCTTGCCTTGCATACGGGACTTGCTCCCCATCATCTGTTCAGGCCAAGCGCGAAGGACGGACGGACCAAGCTCTCCCACGGTTCACACCCAGGGTTGGACGGTCCCGCCCGCCCGATCCGGGGAGGGTGGCCACCCTCCCCGGATCAACCCGCATCCTTCGCTGATTCGGGTCGAAACGATCATGCAAGGGTTAGGGTGAGGGGCAGCCCCCAAGGGAAATCCTCTCCGCGGGGCGTCGAGAAGGCGCAAATACCCGGCGGCGTGCAGGCCGGCCGTTGAGAGATCGGAGCCCCGTGCTGCCCCTCACCCCAACCCTCTCCCCGTCGCCCTCGGTCCGTGTGGCGAGGTCGTGGTCGTGGTTGGCCCGAGGGCGGCGGGGAGAGGGGGTTCCTCGCCGGTACTCGTTTCGCCACCGACGGTCGGCGCAGCCGGTGAGCGGCAAAAGCCGACAGTTGCATGCCCTACCGCTCCTTGGCCCGGATCGCGTGCGTCTCGTTGCCGCCGGCGGCATCCTGCAGCTCGCGGCGGAACTCGTCGCGCTTCTCGTGGATCGAGGCGATCGCCGGGCCAGTGGGCACACCCAGGCCCACCAGCGCGGCCTCCGACAGCTGCAGGCTTGCCTCGATGGTCTCGGGCACCGCATCGGACACACCGACCGAGTAGAGATGGCGCGCATGCGTGGCATCGCGCGCGCGCGCGACGATCAGCAGGTTGGGGCGCAGATCGCGGGCGACGCCAACGATCTCGTCGATGGCCGGGTGATCGTGAATGGTGACGATGAGGGCCGACGCCTCCTCGATGCCGCAACTCTTCAGGAACGCCGCGTTGCTGGCGTCGCCGTAGTAGACTTCTCTCGCCCGCTGCCGGGCCTCGACCACCACCGATGGGTCGCGGTCGGTCGCCAGATAGGGAACGCCGTGCATGTCGAGCACGTCGCACACCACCTGTCCGACCCGGCCGTGACCGACAACGATGGTGCGGGCGCGAGCGTTCGCGGGGGGCACGATCAGCAGCTCCGGATCGACCGGTTTGCGCTCCTCGAAGCGGGGCGCAATGCGGCGGGCGGCGATGCCGAGCACGGGGATCAGTACCATGGTGATTGACGTAACGGCGAGCGTGAAGCTGGCGACGGCCGGGGCCACGAGCTGGGCCGCCACCGCCATGCCGATCACCACGAAGGCGAACTCGCCGCCGGGGCCCAGGAGCAGGCCGGTCTCGATGGCGGCAAGCCGCGGCACGCGGAACAGCCGGCCCAGACCGAAGATGAGGACTGCCTTGAGGCCGATCAGGCCCGCCACGCACGCCAGCAGCAGCACCGGCTGCTCCCCGAGCACGCGCAAATTGATGTTCATGCCGACGGTGAAGAAGAACAGCCCGAGCAGCAACTCCTTGAACGGCTCGATGGTGGCCTCGATCGCCTTGCGAAACTCCGACTCGGCGAGCAAGAGGCCGGCGACGAAGGCGCCGAGCGCCATCGACATGCCGGCGAGGCCCGCCACCACCGCGCTGCCGACGATCACGAACAGCGTCGCCGCCACGAACAGCTCTGTCGTGCCGGCCGTGGCCACCAGGCGGAACAGAGGGCGCAGCAGCAGCCGCCCGCAGAGGACGATCACCCCGAGCGCCAGCGTGGCGTTGAGGACCGCCAGCGCCAGCCCGCTCAACGCCGAACGGCCCACGCCATTGGCGAGGATCGACACCAGCAGGAGGATCGGCGCCACGGCGAGATCCTGCGCCAGGAGAACCGAGAAGCTGGCGCGGCCGGTGGAGGTCGCCAGACGCCGCTGATGCGACAGCACGTCGAGCACGATCGCTGTCGACGACAAGGCGAGGGATGTGCCGACGATGATGGCAGCGACGGCTGTGTGTCCCGCCAGCGCAACGACGCCGGCGATCAAGGCGGTGGACAGCGCGACTTGCAAGCCGCCGAGCCCGAACACCAGCCGACGCATCGTGAGGAGACGCTGGAACGACAGCTCCAGGCCGATCAGGAACAGCAGGAACACGACGCCCAGCTCGGCAAAGGCCGAGACGTTCTTGGCATCGACGACGGTCAGCCAGTAGAGCGCGGGGACCTGGTCCTTGAAGGTGCCGAGCCCCAGCGGACCGAGCACCGCTCCGGCGCCAAGATAGCCGAGCACGGGTGAAAGGCCGAAGCGCCGCACAAGCGGGATCACCACGCCCGCCGTGCCCAGCACGACGAGAGCGTCGCTGTAAGCGTCAATGTTACCTATTGCACCTGCCATAGCGTTTTCCGGGCCCCCGCTTTGCCCCGTTTCTCATGATAACCTGGAAAGCTCGGCGAGCATGGCCAAGCCGATCTCCTCCAGCCGAGCACCAGCCCCAGGACGGTGGCGCCCGCGATCTGCACCAGGGCGCCGGGCACGGCGATGGCGCGCACCGAGAGCAGATCCTGCAAGGTAAAGTGGAGGCCGACGCCGAACATCAGCAGGATGATGCCGATCTCCGCCAGATCGGTGGCCGCGCTCTGGTCGGCCACAAAGCCGGGCGTGGAGGGGCCGATGAGCACGCCGGCCAGCAGGTAGCCGACGAGCGGCGAGATGCGGAGCCGGTTGGCGATGGCGCCCAGGATGAATGCGAGGACGAGCGCCGCCACAATGGTCGATATGAGCGGCGTGTGATGGGGCATGCATCGTCCTCCTTGTGGCGCGGGACAGCGCCTCAGTGCATCGTGGATTGGCCCCTGTGCGGTAGAGCAAGGGAGCACTAAATCAGAAGCGGGCGCGCGACGCCACGTCCGAGTGAGGAGTGCGCAGAGGATTCAGGCTTGCGCAGGTCTTGGGTCAAGCGAAGCGCAGACCCAACCCACCGGCAAGGGCGTCGTTTGAGAGCGTGTTGGGTCTTCGCTCACGCTCGACCCAACCTACGTGCGCATCAGTACGACTTCGGCAGCCCGAGCGCCCGCTCGGCGATGTGCGAAAGGATCAACTCGCGCGACACCGGCGCGATACGCGCGATGAAGATCTCGCGCATGAAGCGCTCGACGTGAAACTCCTTGGCGTAGCCCATGCCGCCATGCGTCATCACCGCAGTCTCGCAGGCGCTGAAGCCGGCTTCGGCGGCAAGGTACTTCGCCGCGTTGGCCTCCACGCCGCACGGCCTGCCGGCGTCGTAAAGGCCGGCCGCCTTCAACATCATCAAATTCGCCGCCTCCAGCTGCGCCCAGCATCTCGCCAGCGGGTGCTGGATGGCCTGGTTCTGCCCGATCGGCCGGCCGAACACGATGCGCTCCTTGGCGTAGCGCGCCGCCCGCGCCAGCGCCGCGCGCCCGGTGCCGACCGCCTCGGCCGCGATCAGGATGCGCTCCGGGTTCATGCCGTGGAGGATATACTGGAAGCCCTTGCCTTCCTCGCCGATGCGGTCCTCCAGCGGCACCGGCAGGCCGTCGAAGAACAGCTGGTTGGAGTCCACCGCCTTGCGCCCCATCTTGTCGATGACGCGCGCCTCCACGTACCTGCGGTCGAGCGCCGCGTAGAACAGCGACAGCCCCTCGGTGGGCTTGCCTACCTCCTCCAGCGGCGTGGTGCGGGCGAGCAGCAGCACGCGGTCGGCGACCTGCGCGGTCGAGATCCAGATCTTCTGGCCGTGGATCACATAGCCGTTGCCCTCGTTCGGTCGTTGGCGCACGGCCCGTGTCTTGAGGCGCGTCGTGTCGAGGCCGGCGTCGGGCTCGGTGACCGCGAAGCAGGCCTTCTCCTCGCCGCTGATCAGCGGCGGCAGGAAGCGCGCCTTCTGCTCATCGGTGCCGAACACGACGACCGGGTTGAGCCCGAAGATGTTCATGTGCAGCGCCGAGGCACCCGAGAACGCCGCCCCCGACTCGGCGATGGCCTGCATCATCACCGCCGCTTCCGTGATGCCGAGCCCGCTGCCACCGTACGCCTCCGGCATGGCGATGCCGAGCCAGCCGCCGCCGGCGATGGCGCGGTGGAAGGCGTGCGGGAACGCGCCGTCGCGGTCGCGCTCAAGCCAGTAGTCGTCGCCGAAGCCGGCGCACACCTTGAGCACGCCCTCGCGGATCTCCTGCTGGGCCTCGGTGAGCGACATATCCATGGCGATGCTCCGTATGATGGTGTCAGACCCGGAGGGTCTGACACCATAGCACTGGTCCCTGAGCCAGGTTGGCGCAACGGTGTCAGACCCGGAGGGTCTGACACCTCCTCACGGCATCCCAACCACACCAGCGCCCGTCAACTCGGCGACCTCCGCCTCCGAGAACCCGAAGGCGCCGAGCACGGCCTCCGTATCGGCCCCGACCGGCCGCGGCGGCGTGCCCATCTCCGGCACAGTGCGGGAGAAGCGCGGCGCCGGCGCCGGCTGCAGCACGCCGTCGCGTGTCACGAAGGTCCCGCGGGCGGCGTTGTGCGGATGCTGCGCCACCTCGCCCAGCGCCAAGACCGGGGCGACGCAGGCATCGCTGCCGGCGAAGACCCGCTCCCACTCATCGCGGGTTCGGCCAGCGATCGCCTCGGCAAAGCGGCGGCGGAGCTCGGGCCAGCCCGACCGGTCGTGCTGCCTGGGAAGATCGGCCAGGTTGAGGCCCAGGCGCTCGACGAACGCCTCGTAGAAGCGCCTCTCGATGGCGCCCACCGCCAGCCACTTGCCGTCCTTGGTCTGATAGGTGTCGTACCAGGGCGC
>JBAPMW010000974.1:0-4365 GCA_049278815.1 Hyphomicrobiaceae bacterium | reverse complement strand
GCCGGCTGCAGGCTGCTATCCTTACCGTCAACGATCCGAAGATGCTCGCAATCTTCGACCGCACCAAGTTCATCCCAGCACGGGCCGAGGACTACAAGGTGATCGAGGAGGTGGGGAAGCTGACCGGGCTCATCAACTAGGATGGAGACTGCACCTCCCCCCGTAGCGCCAACCTCGCCTCGCGCTCCATCAGCGCGGGGAGAGAGCCGGGGTGAGGGGCAGGGGCACACTGCGAGCGCAGAGTCTGCTGCTGCCCCTCAACCTGACCCTCTGCCCGCAAGCGGGGAGAGGGAACATGGCGCAATCCTGTTCGAGCTGAAGGGGGCGCGCGCCGGCTACAACGGCCGGCCGGTCCTCCTCGACATAGACCTGACAGTGCGGGTCGGCGAGCGCATCGCGATCATGGGGCGCAGCGGTGCCGGCAAGTCGACCCTTCTCGGCCTGCTCTACGATCAGCGTCCGGCCGACGTGGCCCTGGTTCCGCAGGCCTCCGCGCTCGTCAGGCCGCTGTCGGTGTTCCACAACGTCTACATGGGGCGGCTCGACCGGCACTCGACCGCCTACAACCTGCGCAACCTCGTGTGGCCGGCTGCCGGCAGGGTGGCCGAGGTGCGCAAGGTGCTGGCGAGCGTGGGTCTGGAAAAGGAGATCTTCAGTGCCGCCGGGGCATTGTCCGGCGGACAGCAGCAGCGCACGTCGGTGGCGCGCGCGCTCTATAGCGGCCGTCCGATCCTGATCGGCGACGAGCCGGTGTCGGCGCTGGACCGCATACAGGGCTCGGATGTCCTGTCGCTCCTGGGGCAGCATCACAAGACGCTCGTGCTGGCTCTGCATGACGTGCACCACGCACTTGGGCATGCCACCCGCATCGTCGTGCTGGAGCATGGCCGCAAGATCATCGACGAACCCTCCAGGGTGCTGACGGTCAACGACCTGCTGCGGCATTTCGGAGGCGAAGCGTGAGCCGCCTCGCCTTCGGCAACACCAGCCTGCTGTTCATCGTCAGCGCTCTGCTCTGCCTGGCGGTCGCCGACATTGCCGTCACGGCCCTGAACCCGTGGGGCGAGATGCTGCGCCTCCTCCACGGACTCGTGCGCCCCGACGTCCTCTCCGTCGAGGCGTGGAGCGTGGTGTGGACGGTGGCCTTCGCCGTCGTTGGCGTCGGCCTCGGGGCGACCGCCGGATTCCTGCTCGCCGTCGTCTTTCCGCGCTTCGCCGCCGTCCGCGCATCGGCCATGGTGCTGCGCTCGATCCACGAGCTGTTCTGGGCACTGCTCCTGATCCAGGTGTTCGGCCTCGGCCCGGCCACCGGTGTCCTGGCCATCGCCATTCCCTACGCCGGCATCTTCGCCAAGGTGTTCGCCGAGATCATCGAGGAGGCGGACCTGTCGGCCGAGCGGGTGCTTCCTGCCGGCACCTCCACCGTTTCGGCCTTTGCCTTCGCCCGCCTGCCTGAGGTCGCCGAGCGGTTCAAGACCTACACCCTTTACCGGCTGGAGTGCGGCCTTCGCTCCACCCTGGTGCTGGGCTTCGTCGGCCTGCCCACCGTGGGCTTCCATCTGGAGGGCTACTTCAAGCAGGGTCAATACGCGCAAGCCGCCGCGCTGCTCGCCGTGTTCTACGTGCTGATCGGCACCCGCCGCCTCTGGGCGCGGCCAGCGACACTGCCGTTCCTCCTCGTCGGCAGTCTGCTGCTGCTGCCCGAGGGAATCGGCGGCGGCTCGGCGCTGGCGAACCTGGCGCGCTTTGTCACGCACGACATCGTGCCCGCCCCGTTGCGCAGCGGCGACCTCACCAGCCTTGCGACCTGGGGCACACTTTTGGCCTGGCTTCAGCGGATCGTCTGGAACATGGCACTGCCGGGCGCCTGGAACACGCTCGTGCTGTCCCAGATCGCGCTGGTCAGCATGGGGCTCCTGGCGCTCGCCCTCTTCCCGCTGGTGTCACGCCGCTTCATGGGGCGCATCGGCCAACCCGCCGGCCGTGTGCTGCTGGTGGTGGTGCGCTCCACGCCCGAGTACATGCTGGCCTACGTACTTCTACAGCTCCTCGGTCCCTCCATGCTGCCAGCGATCATCGCGCTCGCGGTGCACAACGGCGCCATCGTCGGCTACCTCATGGGACGCCACGCCGATGCGCTCGACTACCGGCGCGACGCGCCAAAGGGGCTCAACCTCTACGCTTACGATACGACGCCGCGGCTCTACGGCCAGTTCCTGGCCTACGGTCTCTATCGCTGGGAGATCATCGTGCGCGAGAGCGCCATCTTCGGCATTCTGGGCGTGGCGACGCTCGGCTACCATGTCGATGCGGCTATCTCCGAGTTGCGCTTCGACGTTGCTGTGGTCCTGATCCTGGCAACGGTTGGCCTGTGTGCACTGATCGACGCCCTCTCGCGCTGGCTGCGAAAGTCGCTGCGCATCTCGATGTTGGCAACGCGGCTCGCCCAAGCTCCTGCAAAATAAGGAACGGAACGCCATGAACATCCCGCAAGTCCGATTGTCCAGTCTCGCACACGGTGGCGGCTGCGGCTGCAAGCTCGCGCCGGCGGTCCTCCAAGAGCTGCTCGCCGGTCAGCCTGCCACCGCCGCCTACAAGCAGTTGCTGGTTGGCTCGGACACGGCGGACGACGCGGCGGTCTGGCAGCTCGATGCCAATACCTGCATCATTGCCACCACCGACTTCTTCATGCCGATGGTCGATGACCCGTTCGACTTCGGGCGCATCGCCGCCACCAATGCCATCTCGGACGTCTATGCCATGGGCGGCACTCCCATCCTGGCGCTCGCGATACTTGGAATGCCGGTCGACAAGGTCTCGACCGACACGGTGCGTGAGATCCTGAAGGGCGGCGCATCGGTCTGCGCGTCGGCCGGCATTCCGGTCGCCGGTGGCCATTCGATCGATTGTCCGGAGCCCGTCTATGGCCTCGCCGTGATCGGCACATGTCGGCCCGAGCACGTGCGCCGCAACGCCGACGTAGAGGCAGGCGACGCGCTGATCCTCACGAAACCGATCGGCGTCGGCATCTACTCGGCGGCCATCAAGCAGGGGGTGCTTTCACCCGCGGGCTACACGGAGATGATTGCCACCACGACGCTGCTCAACCGGGTCGGTGGGCAGCTGGCCTCCGACGAGGATGTGCACGCCATCACCGACGTGACGGGCTTCGGTCTCATCGGTCACGCGCTGGAGATGGCCCGCGGCTCGAAGCTGGCGCTCCATATTCGCGGGGGCCAGTTACCGCTGCTGACGCAGGCAGCGGAGCTGGCACAGCTGGGCTTCGTTACGGGTGCCTCGCATCGCAACTGGGCAAGCTATGGCAATGAGGTGCGGCTGCCGGCGGGCTACTCCGAGTGGCGGCGTCACCTGCTGACAGATCCACAGACCTCCGGTGGCCTGCTGGTCGCGTGCGCGCCGGAACGTGCCGACGCGATCGCCCGCTCGATCAGGGAGGCGGGATACCCTGCCGCACAGGTGATTGGCGAGGCCAGGCCCGGTGACGCCGGAGTGGAGGTGAGCTGAGAAGATTAGCCGTACCCAGAAAAGGTCGAAAGAGATCGGCCGGAGGAGCAATCCGATGCGCACCAACCCGTTCTATGATGCCTGGCTGTTCCTGATCGGAGCCACCGGCGACCACGAGGGCAGCGGCGTCCGCTGGCTGCTGGTGGGCCTGTTCCTCGCCCTCCTCATCGCCAGCGCCTGGATCGCCTACAAGAGCTGGCAGCAGGATCCCGCTCAGCGGACAGGTGCGCATCTGGCAACCTGGCTCATGCGCGTCATGATCGGGGCCATGTGGTTCCAGGGCTCCCTGTGGAAGCTGCCCCTGCCGGTCTCGGGGGGATTTCGTTTCTGGACGGGGAAGATCGCGGAGAGCGCGGCGTTCGAATTCCACCGATCGATCGCCAAGAATGTCTTCATTCCGCTGCTGCCGGTCATCGATCCCGTCGTGTTCCTGACAGAGCTCTCTCTTGCCACCGCCTTTATGCTCGGCTTCCTCGTCCGGCCGATGGCCGCGATCGGCATGCTGTTCGCCACGCACCTATGGCTCGGCCTCTATCAGGTCGACTACGAATGGCCGTGGCTCTTCGTGTTCCTGATCTTCGTGCAGGGGTTCTTTATCCTCAACAACGCCGGCAAGAGCCTCGGCCTCGACGGGCTGATCGCACGTGCTCCGTTCGGTCCCTTCGTCGGAGACGGGCTCGCGGCGCGCCTCTATCGCAGGCTTGTCTGACGGCGGTGCCAGGCCGCGGCGGCGGCGCAAATGACAGCAAGGGCGTCGACGGTTCCGTCGGCCTCGCCCTTCTCGAAGTCGCCCTCGACGAGCGCCATCTGGTTGGTGACATGTGCGAAGCACAGCACCGG
>JBAPMW010000973.1:0-10165 GCA_049278815.1 Hyphomicrobiaceae bacterium | reverse complement strand
GGCTACGCGCGCGGCCTCCGCCCGCACCGCCTCCATGCCGGGGCCCACCACGACGGCGATGCGCCCGGCGCCCAGCTCCGCCGCCCCGGCCAGCGTGTGGGCCAGCATCGAGCGCCCGCCGACCCGGTGCAGCACCTTGGGCAGCGTGGAGCGCATGCGCACACCCTTGCCGGCGGCGAGGACAACGACCAGGAGTGGACTATCGACCATGTGGGTTGCTTCGTACTGAGGTTAAAGCTTCGTCGCCAGCTACCTTAATCCGGCTCGTCTTAACCGAGGGAGAGAGTGCGCCCTGCAACAGCGGGACGACCGATTCTCCTCGCTCGGATTCACGATCTGTTTCCCTCCGGCCTGTGGAGGGGGAGATCCTGTGCCACACCACCTATGGCGCGGTGAGCACACGTCCACAAGACCGCCCCAATCCCCGGGAGCGCCGCGTTGACCGGCTCCCCCCTATCTGAGAGCGTTTTCCTCACGATTCGATTGCGCTCCTCGTCTCCGCGTTCGCGCAAGCCCGGTTTCAAACCCACACGAGGACGCGTTCGGCCATGGCGGCGCACATCGGTCAACCCGCCCGTTCCCGGCGGTTCATCAAAGTCTACCTCTGCACGTGGGGCCTGCTGGCGGTCGGCGCCTTGGCCTATCTCGCCATGCTTGCCTTCCCCCCGCAAGCGGTGTCCCCGCCGCAGGCGACCCTCGCTCCGCCCGCCAGCAGCGGCGCCGGCGAGTCCAAGGCCATCGCCGAGGTGCGCGGCAGCCTGAGCGAGGTCCGCAAGGATGTCACCGAGCTGCAGTCGGCCGTCGGCGAGCGCGTCGAGAACGAGAAGGTCGTACAGACCCGCCTGACGGCCCTGGAGGAGCGTGTCTCCACCGTCGACCCGCCGCCCCTCTCCGCTCCGGACGGCGGCAAGGCCGCAGACGGCAGCAAGGCTGCGCCCAAGGACGGCGAGCCGTCGGCGGGCGATGCTCAGGACAAGGCTGCGGAGACCGTGCCTCCGGTTCGCGTCAAGCCGCCGTTTGTGCCCATCGAGACCGGCAGCATCGCGCCCAAGCAGGAGGCAGCGCCCAAGGAGGAAGCAACGCCCAAGGAGGAGGCAAAGGAGGAGATCGTCTTTGGCGAGGCGGTCGTCACCCGGGGCGGCAAGGAGTTCGCCGTGCAGCTGGCAGCAGCAGCCGCCCTCAACACGCTCAAACAGAGCTGGGGGCAGCTCGCCGAGCGCCACGCCGGTGCGCTCGGCCATCTGCGGCCCAGGGTCATAGCCCCACGCGGAGAAGGCGGTGCTTACCGCCTGATCGCCGGCCCGCTGGCAACGAAGGCGGATGCAGAGCGGGTCTGCTCGGAGCTGGGCGTCGGCCCCAAGGGCTGCTTCCCGACGCCTTACGCGGGAACGCCGCTGTAGCACCACCCGCCTGCCGACGGAGACCGTTGCCGGCTGGCGTTCAGAACCCCGATACAGCCACCGGCGAATGCGGGCATGATCTCGCAACGTGCGCTCTTGGGCACCGTTGCGCGGCATGGTAAACGCCAGTGATCGTGGTTGTTGGTTGTAGGGGGCGGCAATGCTGAAAGCGACGAGACTGGTGCTTCTTGCGGCCATCCTGGCCTGGGCAGGCTTGGCGCACCCCGACATCGCCGCAGCCAAGGAGTTCGTCTTCGACGCGAAAGCGAACCAGCAGATTGCCAAGCGGCTCCGCATCCCGGTCTACTTCACCGTGCCGGACAGCGCCCGGATTGCCCTGCCAAAGGACATCGACACCCGCGACAAGCTGATCGACTTCAAGCACCCGGACGCCATCAAGGCGAACGCCGACGTGGGTCTGCGTCTGGTGGTGGCGAAGCGGGCCGGCCTGGCGCAACGGCTCGCCAAGAGCGGCCTCGTCCAGACCGGCGATCTGCTGCTGACCTTCCGCGCCGAGTGGGGCGGCGTCGGCGCCTATCCGAATGTGCAGATGGGCATCAGCCACACCGGCGTCGCCTACGTGAAGGACGGCGTGGTGCACAACATCGACAATCCCCTGGACCAGGAATACCTCGGTCCGGGCTATAGCGCCGTCCTCACCAGCGATCACTACCGCACGCTTCAGCTCATGCACATCGTGCGACCGCGCAACCTGACCGACGCGCAGCGCAAGAACCTGACCGAGTGGGCGACGCGGCTCAATCGCCTCGCCTCGCGCGTCTATCCGAGCAAGATTGCCTTCAACCAGGACTACAACGATCCCAAGTTCAAGCCCGGCAAGCCGCTCGACTTCGTGAAGCATGTGGGCCAAGTCGCGCTCGGCCAGAACCCGCCGGGCAAGATGGCGATGTTCTGCTCGGAGTTCGCCTGGTCGCTGCTGGCGTTGCGCGACTGCGACCCGACGACCAGCGCGGAGGCCTTCAAGGGCAGGGGGGTGCCCTCCTGCATCAGGCCGATCATGCGCCCCATGCGCGCCACCGGCAACTTCGTCACGTCCGGGAGCCGTACGTCCTACACCGGCCTCGGCGACGGCCCGCTGACGGTGATCAAAGCCCTGAATCTGCCGGACGAGGAGCGGGCGAAGATGGTGCACTCCATCTTTGTGGCCGATCCGAAGGGCTTCAGCCGCATGTCGACGGGGCATCGCGAGTTGGCAAAGGAGATGCAGCCCAAGTTCGAGAAGCTTGAGACCTACTACACGAGCGCCGCCAACAAGTCGTGGCTCGGCGTCAAGGCCCGCCTGCTTTCCGCCGCCATCAGCTCCAGCATCCCGGAGAACTATTCCCCCACGTCGTTCCTGATCAACACGCTGCTGGCCCCCACCAATGCCAACCGCACCATGGACTACGTGGCGACGGTCCTTATCGAGTGACCGGGATGGGGTCAGACCCTGCGGGCCTGACCCCAGGGCAGTAGGCAGCAGTCGGTTGGAGCAAGTGAAGCCTATTGTCTATTGCCTTTTGCCTGCGGCCTGCCGCCTCGGAGCCGACCCCTGAAATCCCCTTTGAACCGCCGCCGCTTCGTCACCGTCGGCCTCGCCGCCGCGCTCCTGCCTGTGCGCGCTGTGGCTGAGACGCGCCCATCGGTGCCGGTGGGTGACATGCACTTCCACCTGTTCTTCTTCGGACCGAGACCGGCCACCTCGCGGGCGCTGGCGCAGGAGATGGCGGCGGGGCGGGCGGCCCTCGTGGCGTGGTCGCTAGTGGGCGACGTGCCCTGGCTCACCCTCGGCCGGCGCGGCTTCGCGCAGAAGGGCACGCCCGCCCCCCGCGAGGCGGTCACCTGGTTCCAGGAGGAGCTCGGCCGCATCAAGCGCTACATCGCCGCGCAGGGCCTGAAGATCGTGGCTACGCCGGCCGACGTGGACCTGGCGCTCAAGGGCGACCCGCACATCGTGCTCTCCGTGGAAGGCGCCACCTTCGTCGACGGTGACATCGCCCAGCTCAAGGCGGCGCACGACAACGGCGTCCGCCAGATCCAGCTCGTCCACTACATCCGCAACAGCATCGGCGATTTCCAGACCGAGCGGCCCGAGCACGGCGGCCTCACGGCGTTCGGGCGCCGCGTGGTGCAGGAATGCGACCGGCTCGGCATCCTGGTCGACCTCGCCCACTGCACGCCGGAGGCGGTACGCGACGCGCTGGCGGTCGGGAAGAAGCCGATGGTGTGGTCGCACAGCTCGGTGGCAAGAGGCGGGACGAGCCCGCGTTGGACCATGCCCGCCTTCCAGGCCCGCCAGCTCACGCTCGCCTCCGCCCGCGCCATCGCCGGCAAGGGCGGCGTGGTCGGCCTGTGGGCCGTGCGGTCCGACGTCGGCCAGACGGTCGGGGCCTACGCCGACCGGCTGGCCGAGGTGGCGGACCTGCTGGGCGACGACCACGCGGCCTTCGGCACCGATATGAACGGCATCGTCAACCCCGTCATCGCCAGCTTCGCCGACCTCCAGCGCGTGGTGGACCACTGGCACCGCCGCGGCTTAAGCGAGCAGCGCATCCGCAAGCTCGCCATCGAGAACTACGCGCGCGTGCTGAAGAAAGCCCTCGCGTAGGGGTCGGTAGTCTGCGGCTCGGGCACAGCACGGCGGTGCCGCTGTCGTGCCAGACCCGGCGGCACCCGCCGGGTCTGCTCGCGCGTGGAGACTAGTGGATTGCACCGGCTAAAGTGAGTCGTTGCCTTCCGCCGCAAATACGACGCCCACATGACGCTGAAGGTCCTTTGCCCTTCATTTTAGTCGATTCAGGCCACTAGGCCGTGTACTCAATCATGAGCTTCACGACCACGTGCCCACGGCCTTGGCGACGGTCGATGTACCCCGAGCAGGCATCGATGGATCGCTGACATACGCCGAGTGGTGCCAATTCCCGACTGATGCCCGGCAGCAAGCTCCGTGGACGGGTTGCGCAGAGGACGCGGCTGCAAGGACAATGAGACCCAGCCGTCAGTCGCGAGGCGCTGGTTGCCGAGCCGATTGACCTCGCCGCCCGACGCGATACCCTCATCTGCGCCAGAGACCTACCTCACCAATTTCCCACCACCATCGGGACGGCACCATCATGATGAAAATCACCTCACTGGCGCGATTGTGCCTGTTCTCGGCCGCGGTCGCACTATCGCTGACGCCCGCCGTTGCGGAACGTGAGCCGAATTGGAAAGTCTTCGACGAAGTTTTCGACAGGACGCCGGAGCCGACCGTCGATGCGATGCTGAAGCTCGCCGACGTCAATGCAAATGATCTCGTCTATGACCTGGGCTGCGGAGACGGTGTCATCGTCGTAACAGCAGCGAAAAAATACGGGGCAAAGGGCCTAGGCATTGATATCAATCCCAAGATGATTGCGCGCGCAAAGGCGAATGCCGAGAAGAATAACGTTGCCGACAAGACGACCTTCCTTGAAGGGGACCTGTACAAGACCGACCTGAAGCCGGCCACGGTCATCACACTTTTCCTCTGGCCGACGATGAATCTCAGGCTCAGACCACGCCTGCTTGATCTGGCGCCCGGGACACGCATTGTGTCATATGAGCACCACATGGGCGCGTGGGCGCCTGATCGAACTGTCTATGTCCCCGATCCAAAATGGGGGCGACTTCCACTGTTCCTGTGGGTCATCCCCGCAAAGATCGCCGGGAGCTGGCAAGTACGCGTCGACGGTGGCGAGCTCAGCGTTAAGCTCGAGCAGACCTACCAGCGGTTTCATGGAACCGATCTCGCGGACGGCCGGACGCGGCGAATTCGCAACGGCGGGGTGGATGGAGCAAAAGTGAAGTTCGACCTGACCGCGGCCGACGGAAAGACGAAACACTACACTGGGATCATAACATCGAGCGGCGCGATCGAGGGCAGCGGATGGTACGCGATGCGCAAGATGTGACCCTGCCGTCGCCCGGGGTGACTGTCTTCAGAATCGAATGCCGGCGTTGAGGGGTCACTTCAAGGAGCTCCCCGAGGCTTACGCGGCCCTGCGCGACCCGCAAGCGCGGGCCAATGGATTCCAGCAGCTTTGGCGCAACGCGATGCGAGGTCTCAAGGGAATCAATGCCATCCGAGATGCGAGAAGCAAGCACAGCGCCTAACCAGGCATCCGCCCGCCATTTGCACGAGCAGAGTAAAGTGATGCCTCAGGTCAACAGAAGCGACCCATCGCAACTTCGTCCGCTCGGGCCATAAGCGGTAAGCCTCTGACAGACAACACATTTCCTGTTCGCATCCGGCAACAGACGTGAGCCCCACATCGCTCCATCCAACTGAGCGCACGACCTGATCAGGTCACCGCCGCCAGCGCCTTCTCCGCGGCCACGGCCGGACGCTCCGCGCCGCGCACCCCGGCCCGCCCCGGCACCCTGAACGCCAGTGCGTACAGCGCCGGCAAGAAGGTGAGGGTGAGGATGGTGCCGGCGACCAGGCCGCCCATCATGGCGATGGCCATGGGCGCCCAGAACACCTCCTGGGCGAGCGGGATCATGGCGAGGCCGGCGGCGGCGGCCGTCAGCGTGATGGGGCGGAAGCGGCGCACCGCGGCCTCGACGACGGCGGTGTAGGCATCGTGGCCCGCCGCCCTGTCCTGCTCGATCTGATCGACCAGGATCACGCTGTTCCGCATGACGATACCGGCCAGCGCGATGACACCCAGGATGGCGACGAAGCCGAACGCCGCCTGGAACAGGAGGAGCGCGGCCGCAGCGCCGATGATGCCGAGCGGGCCGGTCGCCAGCACCATCATGGTCTTGCCGAAGTGCTGGAGCTGGATCATCAGCAGCACCAGGATCACCATCAGCATGATGGGCATCTTCTCGTTGATCGAGGCCTGGCTCTTGGAGGCCTCCTCCACCGCGCCTTGCAGCTCGATGCGGTAGCCGATCGGGAGGGCCGCGCGCAGGGCGCTGAGCCTGGCGAAGATCGCGTTGGCGACATCGTTGGATTGCAGGTGGTCGGGAATCGTGCCGCGCACCGTGATCGACGGCAGCCGGTCGCGGCGCCACTGGATGCCCGGCTCCAGCCCGAGCCTGATGCCGGCCACTTGGCGCAGCGGCACCGAGCCGCCCGCGGCGGTCTTCACATAGACGCTGTCGAGCGCCGTGAGCGCGCTCCGCGCCTCGGAGGGCTCGCGCAGCACCACCCGGATGGTCTCGTCGCCCTCGCGGAGCTCGCCGATCTGGAAGCCGGAGAGGCTCCCCTGCAGCGAGCGGCGCACCGCCTGCGAGGTGACACCCAGGGCGCGGCTGCGGTCCTGGTCGATCTCCAGCTTGACGGTCGGCACGGGCTCCAGCCAGTCGTCGTGCACGTTGCCGATCTCGGGCGCCGCCCGCATCGCCTGCGCGATCTCGTCGGCGAGACGACGCACCTCGGTGCGCTCGGGGCCGGTGACGCGCACCTGCACCGCCCAGCCCACGGGCGGGCCGTTGAACAGGCGCTCGGCCCTGGCGCGGATGTTGGGGAAGTCCTCGCCCAGAATCCGGCGCACCTTGAGCAGCGCCCGCTCGCGCGCCTCCAACGACTTGGACATCAGCATGAGCTGGGCGAAGTTCTGGTTCTTGAGCTGCTGGTCGAGCGGCAGGTAGAAGCGCGGCGCCCCCTCGCCGACGAATGCCACGACATAGCTGAACTCTGGGGCGAGATCCGGATCCTGCAGCAGCCGCGCCTCGACCGCCTTGGCCTCGCGCTCGGTATCGGCGAACGAGGAGCCCTCGGGCAGCCACAGATCGACCAGGATCTCGTTCCGGTTGGAGGTGGGGAAGAACTGCTGCGGGATGAAGGCGAAGCTTGCGATGCTCGCGGCCAGCGCGCCAACCGTCGCGACCGCCGTCGTCTTGCGCCAGCGCACGCACCCGGCGACGACGGCGCGGATGATGCGGAACGGGAGCGAATCGAAGGCCTCGCCGTGATGGCCGGCTCCCCGCGCCCTGAGCAGCCGGTAGCCGATCCAGGGCGTGAAGTAGACCGCCGCAAACCACGAGAGGACGAGCGCGATGCCCGTCACCCAGAACAGCGCGCTGACGTACTCGCCGGCTTGGCTCGCCGCGAAGCCGACGGGGATGAAGCCGGCCACGGTGATCAGCGTGCCCGTCAGCATCGGGAAGGCGGTGGAGGTGTAGGCGAAGGTGGCCGCGCGGAGCTTGTCGTCGCCCTCCTGCAGCTTGCGGTCCATCATCTCGACCGCGATCATGGCGTCATCGACCAGCAGGCCCAGGGCGATGATGAGGGCGCCGAGCGAGATGCGGTGCAGGTCGATGCCCATCGCCTGCATGACGAAGAACGTGGCCGCCAGCACCAGCGGGATCGTCAGGGCAACGACGAGACCGGCGCGCAGGCCGAGCGTCAGGAACGACACGACGAGCACGATGCCGACCGCCTCGGCCAGCGAGCGCAGGAACTCGCCGACGGAGTGGCTGACCACCTGCGCCTGGTCGGAGACCTTGCCGAGCTCAACGCCGATGGGCAGCTCGCGCTCGATCCTCTTGAGCGCGAGCTCAACCTCCTTGCCGACAACGGTCACGTTATAGCCCGGCGCCATGGTGGCGCCCAGCAGCACCGCCTCCCGGCCCTGGTAGCGGATCTTGGCGGCCGGCGGGTCCTCCAGCGCGCGCTCGACCTTGGCGATGTCGCCCAGCCGGAACGTGTGCCGGCCCGCGCGCAGGCGCAGCTCGCCGATGTCCTCGACCGCCTTGAGCCCGCCGGTCACCGCGATGCGCACTGACCGCTCACCGGTCTCGATGCGGCCCGCCGGGTCCATGGCGTTCTGGCCGGCCAGCGCCGCCTGGATGTCGAGCGCCGAGAGCCCGCGCTCGGCGAGCGCCGCCGAGGACACCTCGATGTAGACGCGCTCCTCCTGCGTGCCCAGCAGGTCCACCTTGGCGACGCCGGGGATGCGCAGGAGGATGTCGCGGGCGCTCTTGGCGAAGGCCTTGAGCTCGGGATAGCTGTAGCCCTGGCCCGTCAGCGCGTAGAGCGACATGTAGGTGTCGCCGAACTCGTCGTTGAAGAACGGGCCGATCACCCCTTCCGGCAGGGTATGGCGGATGTCGCCGACCTTCTTGCGCACCTGGTAGAAGGCGTCGGCGACGGTCTCGCCGCGCACGCTGCCCTTGAGATTGACGAAGATGGCGGCCGAGCCGGCGCGCGTGTAGGAGCGCAGGAACTCCAGGCCGGGCGTCTCCTGCAGCTTGCGCTCGATCTTGTCGACCACCTGCTCCTGCATCTCCGCGACGGAGGCGCCGGGCCACAGCACCTGCACCACCATCACGCGGAAGGTGAAGTCCGGGTCCTCCTTCTGGCCGAGCGTGAGGAAGGCATAGCCGCCGGCCGCCAGCAGCAGCACGATGAGAAACGCCGCGAAATTGCCGTGCGCGATGGCCCAGGCGGAGAGATTGAACCTCCCCGGACGGTCGATCGGGCTTCCGTCAGCGGACATGGGATGCTCCGTTTGGAGGGGTCAGACACATTTGAAGCAAGATGTTGCGTTGTGCGCCGGGGGCTGATCCCTTACCCGTCGTCAGCTCGACTTCGACGACCGCTCGCCCGGCAGCCGCACGCGCATGCCGTCGCGCAGGAACTGCACGCCCGCGGTGACCACCATGTCGCCGGCGTTGAGGCCGCCCGTGACCCTGATGCCGTCCGCAACGGGACCCGCCACCGTGACGCTCGTGCGGCGCACGGTCCTCTGCTCGGCATCCACCACGAAAACGGCCGGTGCTCCGTCACCCTCCGTCAGGGCCGTCAGCGGCACCACCACGCCTGCCCCCTCGCCATCGATGCGGATGGCCACCGTGGCTGTCATGCCGAGGCGCATGCCTTTCCCAGGCGTGGCAATGGCCACCCGCACGGCGTAGGTGCGCGATGCGGGGTCGGCCTGGCCGGCGATCTCGCGAATGCCGCCCTCGACACCGGGGCCCGCTCCCGCCCACAGCGTAACGGCGGCGCGCTGGCCGACGGCGAGGCGGCCCGCATCCTGCTCGGGCACGCCGATGGCCACCTCGACCGCGCCGGCCTCGGCGATGGCGACCACGGCCTGGCCGGGGCTCACCACCTGCCCCGGCTCCGCCACGACGGCCGTGACGATGCCGGCCTTGTCGGCGGTGAGCGTCGCATAGCCGGTGGCGTTGGCCGCCTGCCGCAGCTGCGCCTCCGCCGTCTTCAGCGCCGAGACCGCCGCGTCGAGCTCATTCCGCCTGATGTCGTAGCCCGCCTGGGAGATGAACTGCTGGGCGAGCAACGGCTTCGCCCGCTCCAGGTTGGCGCGCGCCACGTCGCGCCGCGTGCGCGCGCCGCCGACGGCGGCCTTGGCGCTGCTCTCGGCGAGCTGGAGATCCGTATCGTCGAGGCGCGCGATCACCTGGCCGACCTTGACGCGGTCGCCGACATTGACGGCGCGCTCCACGATCTTGCCGCCGACCCGAAAGGCGATGCTGCTCTCGATCCTGGGCCTGACGACACCCGAGTAGGTGAACGTGCGCTCCTGCGGCGCGGCGGCGACGATGGCCACCTTCACCGGCCGCACCGGCTCCTTCTGCTCGATGGCCGCCTCACCCTTGCAACCGGCGAGGGCGGCCGCGAAGCCGAGGAGCGCGATCCGACGGGCCAGGCCTCGCCATCCCGTTCCGTTAGAGAAGGCAGTATCCGGGATGGAAGGCCTGGCGCCGGCGGTGCTCATGATCGTGCTCCTGGGAAATGCGCTCTTGGCGGCGCTTTCCTTGGCTCTATGTGAGTG
>JBAPMW010000972.1:0-1689 GCA_049278815.1 Hyphomicrobiaceae bacterium | reverse complement strand
GCCGACGCCAACTATCGGAGGCTTCATCAAGGCACGCGTCATGCGCCTCTATAACACGGTCGGTCAGGATATTCTTTTCCACCGTTTCGTCATCGCCAGCCGATGGGGTGGTGCCTGGCTCGTCAAGTGGTTCCTGAGATTCGCGCCCTCCATCGTCCTCAAGAAAGTGGAGCGCATCGACGATGCCGAGCGAGTGCTGACGCTTGGCCATGACTACTTCCGCCACGAGGAGATGGAATTATTCGTGCGTGAATCGCGGCTTGCAGAGACATGCAGCATGCTGCGGTGTGTGGTCGAATCTTTCGCCAGCCGTGGCGCCACGATTTCGCCGGACGACGAGCAGCCCCTGCAGAGGATTGGCATGCTCGACGAACTCCGCGCGCACCGGGGCCGCTATGTTCACCACTATCCGCTCACCTTTCGGCGCGTCCTGCCCGAGGATACGCTGATCTCGATGGCCGCCTCCGTCGACGAGCCGATCTATTCTGTTTCGCTCTTCACCTATGATCCACCTGCGCGGCGCGAGCCCTACTATGAATTCTGCTCGGTCCTCGCGCGCATTCTCCTCAGGCTCGTGGATGCTCGGCTGCACTGGGGCAAGCACTTCCCGCTGCAGTGTGCGGACATTGCTGCGCTCTATCCAGAGATGGAGACGTTCCGCAAGCTGTCCAGCCGCAACGATCCAAGAGGTGTTTTTCGCAATGACTACACGAAGCGGGTCTTGGGACTCGCGCCCGGTGGTCTTGAACAGGCGCGGTAACCGCTTCGATCCAGGGGCAAGTTCCTGGATCAACGACGTCAACCAATCTCACAAGCCTCGTGCTTGTGAGATGTGGTAATCCGAACCGAGCTCTTTGTGAGGTCTGCAGCACTGCACCTTGGCCTTGGACAACACGGCGAATTTGGGTCAGCACTGAGCGTCGCAGCCCAGCCTTTTGGACGGAGCAAGCACATCCGTAAGCGGCAAGTCGAGGAACAGAGGTGGAACGCGCCCGGTTTCCATCAGACTTGCTCAGGGTATGCTCCGCGAGCGTCCCGTGGCGCCATGCCGCGAGAGGTATGAACTGGAGGCAGCAGCGACTAACTCGCAAGCTCCTCGGCGATAGCATCCCTTACGTTTGGCCTCTGAGACATGCGCGTCCGGTGCTCCATGACAAGTGGGATGCGTCCAGGATCAACGCCGTCGTCTTCCAGCCACTGGGCGAGGGTAAAGAGATAGGGGTCGGCGATCGTATAGGCGTCGCCCATCACCCACGGCCCCCTCAGCATGTGCGTCTCGATCATGTCGTAGCAGGCCTCCACCGACCTGGGCACCTTGCGCTGCATGTCTGCGAACAACGCTGGCTCATCGGCCCATCGATGTCCCCGCATGCGATGCGCATGCGCGACATGGAGGGTCGAGCACAGATAGCTGTTGAAGGCCTGCAGTTGCGCGAACGCGAATGGGTCGTCGAGCGGCGCCAGCCGCTTCTGGAAAGCTCTGCGCGATGTACACCAGCAGCGCGGGCGTCTCGGTCAGAATGCCGCGTCGAGTGACCATCGCGGGAACCCGCCCCTTCGGGTTCACCTCCAAGTAGGCTGGCGATTGCTGCTCGGCCTTGCCGAAGTCGATCCGCTTCAACTCGTACTTTGCTCCGACATCCTTCAATGCGATGTGCGAGGCCAGAGAGCAGGTGTGGGGCGCATAGT
>JBAPMW010000971.1:0-6545 GCA_049278815.1 Hyphomicrobiaceae bacterium | reverse complement strand
TGGAGAGTGGGGAATGGGATCAGACCCCACTCCCCCGTTCCCCGTTAGCCCCGCTACACCGCCACCGCCGCCGCAATCGGCGGATGCGGGTAGTAGCCCAGCAACTCGAAGTCCTCGTAGCGGAACTCAAAGAGGCTGGTCACCTCGGGGTTCAGGCGCATCCGGGGCAGTGGCCGCGGGATGCGGGCGAGCTGCAGGTCGGCCTGCTCCAGGTGGTTCAGGTAGAGGTGCGCATCCCCCAGCGTGTGGACGAATTCACCCGGCTTCAGCCCGGCCACCTGGGCCAGCATCATGGTGAGCAGCGCGTAGCTGGCGATGTTGAAGGGCACACCCAGGAAGACATCGGCCGAGCGCTGGTAGAGCTGGCAGGAGAGCCGCCCCTCGGCCACGTGGAGCTGGAACAGGCAGTGGCAGGGCGCCAGCGCCATGTCGGGCAGGTCGGCCGGGTTCCAGGCCGAGACCACCATGCGGCGGCTGTCGGGGCTGGTCTTCAGCGTCTCCACCAGCTCTTGAATCTGGTCGATGGAGCGGCCGTCGGGCGTGGCCCAGGAGCGCCATTGCTGGCCGTAGATGGGCCCGAGGTCTCCGTCCTCGTCGGCCCACTCGTCCCAGATCGTCACCCCGTTGACGTTGAGGTGCTTGATGTTGGTATCGCCCTCCAGGAACCACAGCAGCTCGTGGATCGCCGACTTCAGGTGCACCTTCTTGGTGGTGACCAGCGGAAAGCCGGCGCCGAGGTCGAAGCGCATCTGATGCCCGAACACGCTGAGCGTGCCGGTGCCGGTGCGGTCGGCCTTCGGCACCCCTTCGGTGCGCACCCGGCGCATGAGGTCGAGGTATTGCTTCATGCGTGCAAGGTAGTGCGATTCTCGCCGCCTCCCAAAGGCGCCGATGGAAGGTAGGAGCCCCGGGCGGCCCCGACCACAGGAATTGGCGGGCCAATCTCCCGCGGGGCGGAGCTAGCCTCCGGTCGGCAAGCCCAGCAGGAGAAGCGCCAGCACAATCGCGCCGTTGTAGGCGGCGTGGCAGAAGATCGTCACCCACAGGCTGCCGGTGCGCCACAGGAGCCAGGACAGGAACAGCCCGATGGCGAATACCTCGGCCAGTCCCAAGAGAGAGTAGCCGTAGTGCAACGCGCTCCAAGCGGCCGTCGAGATGAACGCGGCCGGCCAAAAGCCTAGCCTGCGGCGCGCCAGCGCTCCAGGGAAACTTCGGAGCAGGAGCGCGGTCGGCACGCTCAAGCCTTTTTCCAGGCTCTTGGCCAGCGCGCCGAGCAGGAAGCCGCGGAACAGGAGTTCCTCCGACAGGGGTGCTCCAACGGCCATCACGGCTGCAGCCAAGGGCCAATGGGCGCCGGTCACGAGGCCGACAAACGGCCGCAGGTCGGTGAGCAGGTCGTGGCGGAGAAGGAAGTGCTGGGCTGCGGCCAACACAGCCTGGAAGACGGCCATCGCCAGGATGGCGCCGGCATAGGCGCGCCACCCCGTGGGGGCTTCGCCCAGCGCCAGCACCTCGCGCAGGCGACCGGCATGGAGCCAGCTCACCAGCAGCGTCAGCGCGACCGCCACCGCCTGCATGACCGCCAGCCCCCACAGGCGGCCGGAGACGTTCGCGGCGTCGGCCGGCCCGCTGCCCAGGAAAATGAGGGCCATTGCCGAGATGGCGGCGACGAGGATGGCAACAGTCGTCAGCACGGCGGGGACGGCCCGCCACGGTGTGGCCGGCCGATAGGCGGGCGGACCTGAGAGCAGGCGGCCTTCGGGCCCTCCCGGAACGTCGCTCACGCGGCGGCCTTAGGGCGCTGAAGCTCAGCCGCTTGTGCGGCCCGGCATCCGGAGACGAAGCTGTCCACGCCTTCAACCCTATCGACAGTATGGCTGCCCTGCACCGGCTCTCCCCATGCGCCGGACGCCGCCTCGCACACGAAAGCTTTTCTTAACCTGGATCTTCCCTATATTAGAGGGGCCGGATTCGTCCGGCTATGGCGATAAACGGTCATCGTAATAAGCTCATCGGACCCGGGGGCGGTACCCGGCGCCTCCACCCCAGGGGTCAGGCACGACCTGGCACCTGACCCCTGCGGTGGGGGCGAAATAGGATCGACGAGGGTGTAAAGGGTGTGCTTTCGCTCGGCATGATACCACCGTTATCGGGTCAATCGTATAGTTGCCAATGACAACTATGCTGAGGCTGCTCTCGCTGCGTAACGCGGCGCGAAAGGCCTGAACTTGAAGCCCTGGCGTTTAGCCACGTCAGGCGCGGTTCGGAGGGCACCGGGCAACAGAAGCCCTCCACTCTATTTGCCGCTGTTGGCGCGCCGCCGCCGGCGCCAGGGCATTTGCTTCCGGGTGACGCTTCAAGGATGACGGGCGAGCTCAGCATCGACTACGAGGCCCTGGCGCAGGACGCCATGCGGGACATCGTCCGCACGGCCCTGCGGCAAGTGGCGGCATTGGGCTATCTGCCCGGCGAGCACCACTTCTATATCGCCTTCGATACGCGGGCGTCCGGCGTGGTCGTTTCCAAGCGGCTGAAGGAGAGATACCCCGAGGAGATGACCATCGTCCTCCAGCACCAGTTCCGCGACCTCTCGGTCGACGAGCACCGCTTCGAGGTGACGCTGAGCTTCGACAGCAAGCTTGAGCGGCTGACCGTGCCGCTGCGCGCCCTGCGTGTGTTCTTCGACCCCAGCGTGCCCTACGGTCTCCAATTCGAGAGCTCCGACCTGACCGCCAGGGCGGTCGACGAGGCCGATGCGCCCGGGGCAGAGGCTGCCGACAGCGATGGGTCTCGCCCTGTGGCTGTGCGTCCGCCGCCGCAGCACGGGATGCGCGATATGTCGGCGGAGCCGGGCGCGCCAGCCAAGGTCCGCGGGCGCAAGCCGCGCGCCGCGCAGAGCGAGCCCGCCAGACAGAAGCCCGCCGCTTCGGCGGCCGATGGTAACGTCGCAGAGCCGACCGGAGCGGCGCTGTCGCGCTCGCCTGCCGGGCGGCCGATGCTGGTCCAGCCTAAACCCGACGAGCCCGCCAACGACTCCAAGGTTGTGCAGCTCGACAAATTCCGCAAAAGGTAGGCTTGCCGGCTTGAGCAAGGCTAACGCCATACGTTGTGGGGGGAATTTGCGCCTGCCCATGGCGTGCCCTATAAGCCTGCGAAGCGTGCATAGCTCCTCCGAACATGCGGATAACGCGCCCCTGGCCGAGCGGGACGGCCGGCGCAGCAGCAACCCCATCGAGGGAACCCAGAAGAGGCGAGTCGTAGATGCCTTGGAATAATCAAAGCGGCGGCGGCGGCGGCGGCCGCAGAGGCGGCGGGGGCGGCGGTCCCTGGGGCCAGGGGCCGTCTGGAGGTCCGCATCAGCAGCCTGACCTGGAGGAGCTGCTCAAGCGCAGCCAGGACCGGCTGAAGCAGGTCATTCCCGGTGGCGGCGCGCCTTCGGGTCTCGTGATCTTCATCGTCTTGCTGTTGGGGGTTGTGGCGGTCGCCTACTACGCCTTCTTCTTCATCGTCAGGGTGGACGAGGCCGGCGTGGTCCTGCGCTTCGGCGAGTTCGACCGCCAGGTGCCACCTGGGTTGCACTTCCGCCTCCCCTATCCGATCGAGGAGGTCCGACTTCCCAAGGTCACCACGGTGAACCAGATCGAGATCGGCTTCGAGAGCGGTCGGGGCGGGCGCACCGGGCGGGATCTGCCGGACGAGAGCCTGATGCTGACGGGCGACGAGAACATCGTCGTGGTCGGCTTCGTGGTGCGCTGGCGCATCAAGGATGCGAAGAAGTACCTCTTCAATATCCAGAAGCCCGACGAGACGGTGAAGGAGGTGGCCGAGAGCGCCATGCGCGAGGTGGTGGGCCAATCCGAGATCAAGCCGCTCATCACCGAGGCGCGCAACAAGACCGAGTTGGAGGTGCAGAAGCTGATGCAGGACGTCCTCAACTATTACGGCGCCGGCATTGAGATCCAGCAGGTGCAGATGCAGAAGAGCGAGCCGCCCCCTCAGGTGATCGACGCCTTCCGCGACGTGCAGGCAGCCCAGGCCGACAAAGAGAAGTACCAGAACGAAGCGTCCGCATACGGCAAGAAGATCGTGGCGGAGGCGAAAGGCGAGGCGGATCGTATTGAGCTTGCCGCCAAAGGCTACCGGCAGCAGGCGATCCTGGAGGCCGAAGGCCAGACGGCGCGCTTCCTCAAGGTCTACGAGCAGTACAAGAAGGCACCGGACGTGACACGCAAGCGGCTCTATCTCGAGACCATGGAGCGTGTGCTCGGCGGCGCCGATAAGATCATCCTTGACAGCAAATCCGCCCAGGGCGTGGTGCCATACCTGCCCATCGATTCGTTGCAAAAGAAGAAGGATGGGGGGAACTGATGTTGAGGGCCCTGACAGCGGCGCTTGTCGTCCTCGCCGGCTTGGCGGGCGTCGCCGCCTACCTCGCGATGTTCATCGTGCACGTCAACGAGCAGGCCGTGGTGCTGACGTTCGGCAGCCCCCAGCAGGTGATCAACCAGCGAGGCGGCAAATACGGACCCGGCCTCTACTTCCGCTGGCCGTTCGTGCAGACCGTCGACCACTTCGACAAGCGCATCCTCGACCTCGACACGCCGCAGGCCCACGAGGTGACTGCGCGCGATCAGAAGCGGCTCAAGGTTGACGCGTTCGCCCGCTACCGCATCATCGATCCGCTGCTCTTCTACCAAGCGGTCCGCAACGAGGTCGGCGTGCGCAAGCGCCTTGAGCCCATCCTGGAGTCAGCGCTGCGCCGCGTGCTCGGCGCCGCGACCTTCCTGGATATCGTGCGGGACAAGCGCGAGGAGCTGATTAAGAAGATCGCGAAACAGGTCAACGATGAGGGCAAGGAGTTCGGTCTGGAGGTGGTGGACGTGCGCATCAAGCGCGCCGACCTGCCCGAGCAGAACCAGAAGAACGTATTCGAGCGCATGCGCGCCGAGCGCCAGAAGGAGGCGGCCGAGATCCGCGCCGAGGGCACCGCTCTGTCCTACAAGATCAGGGCGGACGCCGACCGGGAGGTCACCGTCGTCAAGGCGGAGGCGACGAAGAAATCCGAGCTTCTCCGCGGCGAGGGCGATGGCGAGCGCAACCGCATCTTCGCCGAGGCTTACGGCCGCGATCCGGACTTCTTCGCGTTCTACCGTTCCATGCAGGCCTACGAGGTGGGCATGAAGGGCGGAGACAGCGATACCCGGATGGTCTTGTCGCCGGATGGCGAGTTCTTCAAGTACTTCAACAATCCCAATGGCAGCTCGGTCGGCGCCCAGACCAAGAAATGACGGACCTGCTCGCAGCCGGCGGACTTGTGCTGGTGATCGAGGGGCTCCTATGGGCGGCAGCCCCCCGGCTGGGGCTGCGCCTGCTTGTTGCAGCCGCGCAGATGCCGGAGGCGCAGCTGCGCATCGCGGGAGCGCTGACCATGGCGGCGGGTGTCGCCGTGGTATGGTTCGTGCGAGGGTGACGCCGGCAGGCGGGCGCACCGCAGGCGAGGCAAGAGGCTAGGAGAGTTGCCCATGACCGGGATGATCGGGCCCACGACCGGACCCACGACCGGGGCGCAGCACCCGTGCGCCCGCCGCCTGGCCGGTCCTTCCGTGCCAATCTTGTGCTGGGGCTTGGCGGGCCTGGGGCTCTGGCTGCTGGCCGCGGCAGCCGCCCCGGCCATGGCGCAGACGCGCGCCGGGCCTCAGACCGTGGCGCCGGTGGTCGAGAAGCTGATCGACGCGGTGGTCAACATCTCCACCAAGCAGACCCTGAAGGGGACGCAGGGTGCACCGCTGCCCAAGGTGCCCAAGAATGCCCCGTTCGAGGAGTTCTTCGAGGACTTCTTCGACAAGAAGGGCGGCGGCTCCCTGGGCCGCAAGGTGATGGCGCAGGGGTCCGGCTTCGTCATCGACGGCAAGCAGGGGCTGGTCGTCACCAACAACCACGTCATCGAGGGCGCCGACGAGATCACGATCAGCTTCAACGACGGCACTAAGCTCACGGTCGATAAGGTCCTGGGCAGGGACTCCAAGACCGACCTCGCCCTGCTGAAGGTGACGCCGAAGAAGCCGCTGCCATCTGTGCCGTTCGGCTCCTCCAACAAGATCAAGGTCGGCGACTGGGTGATGGCGATCGGCAACCCGTTCGGCCTGGGCGGGTCGGTGACCGTCGGCATCATATCGGCCAAGCAGCGCGATATTAATTCGGGGCCCTACGACGATTTCCTGCAGACGGATGCCGCCATCAACAAGGGCAACTCCGGCGGGCCGCTGTTCAACATGGACGGCGAGGTGATCGGCATCAACACTGCAATCATCTCCCCCACCGGGTTTTCGGTCGGCATCGGCTTTGCCGTGCCTTCTGATGTGGCGATGGTGGTTGTCGATCAGTTGCGCCTCTATGGGGAGACGCGGCGCGGCTGGCTCGGCGTCAACATCCAGTCGATCACCGAGGACCTCGCCGAGACCTACGGCCTCAAGGAGAACAGCGGCGCGTTCGTCTCCAGCGTGTCGCCGGGCGGTCCCGCCGCCAAGGCCGGCATCCTCGATGGC
>JBAPMW010000970.1:0-4506 GCA_049278815.1 Hyphomicrobiaceae bacterium | reverse complement strand
AAGCAAGTAAACAGCTATCATGCAGAGGGGGGTTAGGCTCGCTGCTCGCCCCCGCGCCGCCGCGCCAACGGCTGTGCCGGCGGTGTGGGCCGCGGCCATCTCGCCTGGGCGGCGGCCAACGCGGCGCGGGACTGCTCGATCATCGGGCGCAGGCTCTCAAGCTCGGCGCAGCGCCGGGCGCGTTTGCAGCGGCCAAGCCCGCATCCGCCGGGGCGGGCGCACCAGGCCTGCTGCAACCTCTCCACAAGCTCACAGAGCCATGCATCCTTCTCGGCCGCGATCAGCGACCCCGGCTTGTCCGCCCACGGATCGGGATCGGGCGTCGGCGGCTCGGACGGCGGATTGGCCGTCTCGCGCTCGGCGTAGATGTCGCGCAGCTTGCACAACACTTCGGCAATCGCCTGATCCTGGGTGCGTCCATGCAATTGCTGCGTCTCAGGTTCTTCGTGCATTTTTTTGCCTCTCTAGCTGAGTGGCATCGAGCCATGCGCCATTCTCCTCGCGGGGACGTCCCGAAAGGTGCGACGGGTGCGCGAGCGCCTACTCGGCAACCATAAAGGGGGCGGTTGCCCGCCCCAATGGGCTGCCTTTCGGCGCCCGCGCAGACGGCGATTTGTGTCTCGCTGCAAGCTGCGGCCTGCCGTATGGCGTGGACCTTGCGGTCAGACGCCGTAGGCGCGGCTGGCCATGTGCCTCTCGGCGGTCTCCGTCTCCGCGCCATTACTGACGCGTTGCCGGAAACGGTTGCAGGGAGCCTCCTGGATCTCGGGCCATCTCGCCCTTCTTCCAGGCGCCGGCCGCCTGCCCGTGAAGGACGGATGGCGCCACCCACGTCCCGTCGCAGCAGACGACCGCGAATTATAGGCATGGGGCGGGGGGAGCGGAGATAAGGTCGCGGGAATTGGACGTAGGACGGATTAGCCTCCCAACCGGGGCCCCCCGGAATGCGGGGGCAGGAAAGACACCGAATCGGATCGTTGATTCGTCACGACTTTTTCGTGTCTTTCTTGAGAGCGCGAAGGGCGTAATCCGCCATGCGGTGACTGGCGCTTGAGCGCCATGCCAGCGTCCTCGATCAGGCGCACCAGGGACACTTGCGTCTTGAGCCGATCAAGCCTGGCCTGCGGGATGCGCGCCATGGAACCGGCCCTCCCTCCCAAACCTGTCAAGCGCAGAGCGCGTCAAGAAACCTTGACGGTTGCATCTCTCTCTTAGAGTAGTGTCAACACCCCATGGAACGACGCGATTGCGACACGGCGACCGGGGCAGGCAGAGATGAGCGAGGCGACGGTCTACGCGTTCGAATGGGACCCCGCCAAGGCGCTCTTGAACGCCAAGAAGCACGGTGTGAGCTTCGAGGAGGCCGCCACCGTGTTTCTGGATGCCTTGGCGCTGACCGTCTATGATGCGGCGAGCAGCCAGGGCGAGGAGCGCTGGTTCACACTTGGCTTCGACGGCGGCGGCAGGCTGCTCGCCGTGGCGCACACGTATCAGGACATCGCCCCTGGCCGCGCCCAGGTGCGCATCGTCTCGGCCCGGCGCGCCACCAGGCGCGAGCAGCGCAACTATGAAGAGGAACCGCGATAGGCCCATGACAGCAGGCAAGACCCCACGCCGCAACCACGGCGACGAAATGCCCGCGGAGATCGACTTCGCCGGCGGGACGCGCGGCAAGTTCTACCGGCCCAATGCCCGGCTCAACCTGCCAGTCTATCTCGACGCCGACGTGCAGGCCTACCTCGGCAAGATTGCGGCCAAGAAGGGCGTGCCGCTCTCCGAGCTTGCCAACGACCTGCTCAAGAAGGAGATCGCCATCCTCGAGGCGGTGAAATAGCCCGTCAGCGTGGTCTCGTGGGCGTTCTCCACCTGGATGCCAATGGCCGCTCCTGTCGACACTAGTGGCTCGCGCCGAGTTTACGCCCCAGTTGGCGAATGCATCTACTGTCGCTCAACGCTGGGGCCGTTGTCGATAGAGCATATATTCCCGAGGTCTCTAAAGGGCAATTGGGAGCTGCCCGAAGCGAGCTGCTCGGACTGCGCAGTCCATACCGGTGGCGCGGAACAAATCATCGCGAGACCAACTCTTGGTATCGCCCGTGCCAAACTCGGCTTTAAGACACGCAAGCCGAAAGAGAGACCACGCCACGCCACAATCTACGTTGGGCCAAGAGGCAAGGAAAAGGAGACCTTGATTCCAATCAATGAGCATCCGACGCTGTTCGCGATGCCCTTGTTGCCACCTCCGGGCATCCTCTCTAGTGGAGAGCAACCAAGTAGTAATTTATGGCGACCGAAATATAAAGCGATCATTAATCGTGATGAGGTGCGCAAGTTGCTCGCTGGTTATAATGAGGATGTGGTTGTCTCAGTCGGCCGTCAGAACGCACATGTGTGGTGCCGGGTTCTTGCAAAGATCGCCCACTCGTACACGGTAGCAGAATGCGGCATAAACAGCTTCAGACCATACCTCTTGGATATCATCCTGGAGAGGCCTGTTGTGTCAGCATTTTACTGGATTGGTGGAGATATGGAAAATCACGTACGCGAACCCCATATCCACACCGCCGCACTCTACGCCACCAATATTCGCGGGATGACAATGTTTACTGTCAGACTTCGCCTATTTGCCTTTCTTGGCGCTCCTGTCTATTGGGTCGTTGTCGGTGAAGCCCAAGGCGCACCAGTAATCGCTCCTGCATAATCCCTTCAATGCACAATTCCCAGTGCCGCTGTTCGAATTCAGTGAGAGCATCCCAAGCATTTGGGCCTATGCTTGGGTCTAGCCGCTCACTTTTCCCAAAAGCGTCTTGCCAGTTCCCTTATCGCACATGCGCTATCCATAGCGCACCTCGCCAATATGCGAGGACGCCGAATCGCCAGCCTGTCCCGGGTGACCTAACGTTACTGCATAGCGTCAAGTATATAATTCCCAAGAAGTGCGTTATGTCAAAGCCGCGCAATCGCGAACTTTAAAAACGTGTTGCACAGAGAATATCACCCCAGTATCGACGAGCTTCCCGCGTTCCTGCGACATTGAAACTCCCGGTGAAGCGAGAAGGACGAGCATGTAGGCTGTGGCCGCCACGCACGGGCGCAGGCTCTTACGCATATCCCTCACCCCCCCGACGTCCTGGGCCACGCGGCGAAGAGCGCCTCCACCGCCAGCCGGCGCGCATCGGCCTCCAGGCCGGCTCGCTTCAGGGCGCGGATGGCATCGCCGAGGGCCAGGATGTTGGCGCCGTCGGGGCCGTCAGGACCCAGCGCCTGCAGGACGAGCACGATGGTGCGGCCGGCCTGCTTCTGCTCGGAGGCCTGGGCCAGCTCGGCCAGCACGCCCGTCGGCGGCAGATGGCCGCCGGAGGGCTGCGCCACGCGTCCCGCCGCCTCCCACAGGGCCAGGGGCACCTTCAGGCCCAAGGCATCCAGCACCGATACCGTGCGTTGCAGGACGGCAGGTGCCAGCCGGCCGCGCCTCGCCAGGTCGTCGAGAGCGGCAAGGCCGGGTCCCTCGACCTGCCGCGACTGCGGATCGGCGATGTCGACCAGCGCCAGCCAGTGCTGCAGGTGCGCGGACGACTCGGCCCAGCGGCGGGCCAGAGCGAGCTCGCCTCCCGCCAGGGCGACCTGCACAAGCCCCTCGGCCAGCGGCCGGGTCTCGGGCCCGGGCCACAGGTTGGAGAGCGCCGGGCTCAGCATCGCGGCCGCTTGCAGGAGCACGCCCGCACGCCGCGCCTCGTCCAGGAAGCTGCGGATGAGGCGGGCGCGCGAGGTCGGCGCCTGCGTCTCCTCCATGGCGCGGAAGAGCCGCGCCCGCTCCAGCACGGGATCGGCGGCGGCGTCCGTGTCCTTTGCCGCACCAGGCAGGCGTCGGTAGACGCTCGCGACGGCCTCGGGGGTCATGACGTTGAGGCGTAGCGCTGCGTCGGCGGCGGCTACCTGGATCTTCACATCGAGGGCGGTGGAGGAGGCGAGCGCCACCAGCAGCGCCGGCTCGGCCTTCGGCAGGGCCCGGGTGCCGTCGATGGGGCCGGTCAGCTCCAGGAAGCGGTAGTCCATGAGCGAGAGGCGGACGGGGAGCGGCGGCCGCTTGTCGACGCCGCCATCGAGGCTCCCAAGGATCGCCAGCGCCGGCTCCGCCGTACTGCCCTCCTCGCGCGCCAGGCTGGCGGCGAGTGCCGCGGCAGCGGTATCGCCGGCGACGGCGGCACAATAGCCGGCAAGCAGCTGCTTCTCGGCCCGCATCGGCTTTGAGAGTTGCGTGTCGGTCGCCGCCGCCAGGGCCTGGCAGCCCTTCTCGCGTGCGCCAAGGCCGATATCGAGGCGGGCGCGCCAGACCTCGGCGGTGGCACCCAGGCCGGCACCCTTGACCAGGGCTTCGCGGGCCTCGTCCAGCAGCCCGGCGCGATCGAGCGCCTCCAGGCGCAGGTGCGCGAGATTGTCGGCGGCCTGCTGGCCGATGGACGGCGCGGCGGACGAGATGAGCCGGCGCCACAGCCGCGCCAGGGC
>JBAPMW010000969.1:0-2238 GCA_049278815.1 Hyphomicrobiaceae bacterium | reverse complement strand
CCGTGGCCCCGTTCGCCCGGTGCCGGGTCGCCGGCGGCGCCCACGTCAGGCGGCGCCTCGGCCGGCATCGCCGCCCGGTCAGGCGTATCGCCGGGGTGCAGCACCAGATTCCACACACCCGGCCGTTGGATGACGTGCCAGACCAGCGTCATGGGCGTCTTCCGCGCCCGCTCGGCGAGGCTGGCATCGCCTCGCAGGGCGAGCCACAGCATCGCCCGCGCCAGCGCCGCGCGGATCTTCGGGGTTCGCCAGCTCCCGCTCTCGAAGGCGCTACGGACTTGGTCGGCGACATCCGCGCGGGTGCGGCCGAGCCGCACGATGTCGGCCTCGGCGCCGTCCAGGTGCCCCTCCAGGCTGGCGGCCGGGATTCGGGTCGCGATCACCGGCTCGCCGTCGAGGACGATGTGCATCGTGGTGACGGGTCCGGCCGGCCGCGCCGCTTCCATGGTCGGGCGTGGAGTGTCGTCGGTCATGGGGTGCCTCTTTGGCGGTTGCCTTGCAGCGCCTCGAATCGGCGCGTCCAGAATTCGCGGCGGCCCTCGTCGGTTTCCGGCGGGCGCTGCGGCCCTGCTGGCGGCGGCGAGGCCTTGGCCTCGTCTTCCGCGTCCAGCAGCTTGGCCACGCGCAGCCGCTGGGCGCGGAGCTGGGCGATGATGTCGCCGTCGGCGTCGCCCATCACGCGGCCTCCGAGGTCTGCCGGGCCCGGCGGGTGAGCCCCTGCCGCACGGCCTCGGCGTGGATGGCCTCGCGGATGCTGTGCCCCTTGCGGGCGGCGGCCACGGCCGTCAGGATGTCCGCCGCCGGCGGCATGCGGTGCGTTTGGAGCGCCCCGAGCTCAGCCGCCACCAACAGCAGCGCCTCGGCCCGCTCGGCCGCGGTGTCGCTGCAAACCTGTCGAGCCCAGTCGAGCGGGGAGGGCACGTCCGGCCATCGCAAGCCCTGGTCGAGCCACGCGGTGAGCATGGCGACGGCATGGACCGGCTGCCCTTCTCCCTGAATCGTCTCAATCACTTTCCCTCTCCCCCTCCCCCTGCTTGCCGCAGGCGCCAACGCGGGGCCTGGGGGCTCAGGGGGGGAGGGGGGAATCTCTCTATGGAGACTCTCTTCTATAGACTGTGTACCCTCTCGCCCGTGTGACGGGTTTTCGGGCACACGGTGGCCGGCGCCGCAGACTGGCTCGTGGTGGACCATGTACCCCTGGCCGCAGAGCCGCCCTGTGGCCTCGTCGCGGCGCGGCACCCGCGTGATGTAGCCGGCCTCGGTCGCCACGCGCACCATGCGCTGCAGCCGGTTGCGGCCGCAGCCGCACGCGGCTTGCAGGGAGGCAGCGAGACGGCCTTTGCCGCGAGGGCCGTACAGCCGCAAGCGCCAATCTGGCGGGAGGCTCAGGACGTAGGCGAGCATGCCGCGCACCTCGATCGCCAGAGCCTCATCCTGCAGCAGCGCACGTGCGATCTGCGCATAGGGGACTTCGGGCGAGGCGGCGCGAATCGTGCCTCCTTGACCCTGTGGCGTACCCTCGGCCGGGCCGGGCTTCATGGACCGGGACACGGGTCAGCCCTCCGCCGCGCGTGTCTCCTTGCTCGGTTTGGCCCCCGGCCGGCGTCCCGTATCGGGCGAGCGCGCGGGGCGGCTGTTCTGCCACGCGATGATGTCGGCCTCCCGCCAGCCAACTGCGCGGGGACCGAGATGGACGGGCTGCGGGAATTTTCCCGCCGCCATGAACTTGTAGATGGCCGACCGGCCGTACCCCGTCAGGCGCTGCACGTCGGGCAGACGGTAGATGGCCTCGGCCTTTGGCGTGACGATCTTGCTGTGTCTGATAGGGGCGGCAGGCGCGGTGCGCGGCATGGCGAGTGCTCCTCGATGAGCGCGGACAACCCTATGTAATGCCGGGGCATGCTTGCTCCCCCGGTCTCGGATTGTCCTGGTGGCACCTCCCCCGAGGCACTCGCAGGTGCCGCCTCCTACATCGACCGCCGTATCGCGTCTAGAGGCCGTTCTTCACAGCTTGTGGAAAGCCGCAGTAGCGCGCCCACTCGCGCATCAGCTCGCGCCGCTTGTCGAAGAGATCGCCCCGGCGGTAGGCCGCCTCGGTCTTGCTCTTGATGACGTGCGCCAGGGCCATCTCGACAACCTCGCCCTCGAAGGCCGTGCGCTCGGCCGCCCAGTCCCGGAACGTGCTCCGGAAGCCATGCACGGTGAGCCCCGGCCGCATGCCGCGCAGCAGCTCGAGCA
>JBAPMW010000968.1:0-1628 GCA_049278815.1 Hyphomicrobiaceae bacterium | reverse complement strand
GCTGTCGACGTGCGCCTGCACGGCGGCCTGCATCTCCAGGTGGGCGCGGGGCGCCAGCTCCTCCGCGGTGACGAACGCGTCGGTGAGGGGCGCCGAAGCCCCGAAGCGCTCGCGGTAGAGGGCGTGAGCATAGTCCTCGACCGGCTCGGTGCGGGCCGTACCATCGCGCTCCAGCACGCGCCGATCGTAGCGGAAGTCGAACACCGGCTCGATGCCGCTCGACACGTTGCCGGCGAGCAGGGAGATGGTGCCGGTGGGGGCGATGGAGGTGAGGAGGCCGTTGCGGATGCCGTGGCGGGCGATGGCGGCCCGCACATCCTCCGGCAGGCGCTGCATGTTGGGTGCGGCGAGAAAGCGCCCGGCATCGTAGAGCGGGAAGGTGCCCTTCTCGCCAGCCAGCTCGGCGCTGGCGCGGTAGGCCGCACGCTCGATCGCCGCCATCCAGCGCCTGGCGAGGGCCGCCGCCGCGGGCGTACCGTAACGCACCCCGCACAGGATGAGCGCGTCCGCGAGCCCGGTTACGCCGAGACCGATGCGCCGCTTCGCCTTGGCCTCCTCCCGCTGCGCAGGCAGCGGATAGTTGGAGACGTCGATGGCGTTGTCGAGGAAGCGCACCGCCGTGGCCGCCAGGGTTTCCAGCCGTGCCTCGTCGAGCCGGGCCTCCGCGGTGAAGGGCGCGTCGATCAGGCGAGCGAGATTGAGGGAGCCGAGGAGGCAGGCGCCGTAGGGCGGGAGGGGTTGCTCGCCGCAGTTGTGCACAAGAAGGCCGCCGGCGTCGAAGGCGTTGATTCCGGGAATCTGTACGTCGAAGACCTCCTCGGTTCCGTCCTCCACAATGGCAGCGATTCGGGCGGTAAAGCGCTCACGATTGAGAGCCCGCTTGTAGGCAGCCAGCGCGATACTGAGCCTGTGCGCCTTGTCATGGTCCGCGAAGCCCACGAGCTGGGCGAATTGCAGGAGGTTCTCGCCGCTGATGACCAGCTCATGCTGAGGCTGAGTTGGATAGTCGGCACGCCCCCCGCGCCCATCGGGCAGTCGTGAGCTGCCGGCCGGACGGCGATTGCCATAAAGCGTGGAGGCGATGCCGAGCCGCAGAAGCATGCGTTGGACGGCTTGCAGGCGCGCCAGGTCGGATTGCGCCAGGCGCACGCTGACACCCTTCCCCTGCGTGCCCTGCACAGAGCCGTCCGCGTCGAAGAAGCCGCGCAAGAAACCGCGGTAGCAGTCACTCGATGTCTCTTCCAGCAGCGGTGTGATGGCCTTGTCGCCAGGACGCATGCCGACGTCCTCGGCAAGAGTCTTGAGCGCGGCCAGGGACAGGCGATGCTCGTTCCGCCCCTTGACCTCAACCCAGCCGGCAAAATCGCTGCGATGCGGAAGAGTGCGCGCCGCCCGCAACGCTTCCGCCATCACCGACTGAGCGCCGGGTGCTCTGCCGCAGCCAACAGCCTCGGCTGTCTGCCACACCGTAATGACTGCCTTGTCGGACTTGAGGCTGCCGTCGCCGACCAGCAGACCAAGCAGATAGCCTTCCTCCCAGGTGAGCTTACCGCTCCAGGCCGGTTTTGCTCTGTGGTCGTTGATGACGACCAAATCTCCAATCGAGAGATCGCCCGCACGGCACCACT
>JBAPMW010000967.1:0-8084 GCA_049278815.1 Hyphomicrobiaceae bacterium | reverse complement strand
CTCCTCGGCGCGGTGCGGCTGTTGCTGCTTCAAAGCGAGGCGGCCGAGACTCTGCAGGATGCTGGCGGTCGTCGGAGAGGGAAGCTTTCCGCGCGGAAGGCGGTCGATCTCCTCATAGAATGCGAGCACGCGCATGTAGGCCTTCTCGGCGTCGGCATGCCGTTCCTGAGCGGTATACAAACGAGCGAAGCTGCGCTGAAGCGACATTTCGGACATGTCGCCGTGGGGAAATCCGATGGCACGCTTGAGCAACGCCTCGGCTTCCGGGTATTTGCCCAGCTTGTGATAAAGCCCGCCGAGGATGTGGAGCACCGAAACTAGCGCCGCTTCGCTAGGCACCGTTGCGCGCAAGCGCCCGAGCTCCTTAAGGAACGGTTCGAGCGCCTTCGATTGCTCTGCTGTCTTGGGCGGACCCGTCGCCTGCAGTTTCTCCTGCAGCGCGGCGATCGCGGCCTTGGGCGCTGGATCGGACGCCGCTTTCTCGATCCTTGCAAGCTCCTGGCCGTATAGCGCCTCGGCTTCCGGATATTTGCCCAGCTTGTCGTAAAGCCCGCCGAGCCTGTAGAGCAGCCCAAATAGCTCATGTTCGGGTGGCACGGTTGCCCACAAGCGCCCGAGCTCCTCGATGAGCGGTTCGAGCGCCTTCGATTGCTCTGCTGTCTTGGGCGGACCCATCGCCTGCAGTTTCTCCTGCAGCGCGGCGATCGCGGCCTTGGGTGCTGGATCGGACGCGGCTTTCTGGAGCCTTGCAAGCTCCTGGCTATATAGCGCCTCGGCCTCTGCATACCGACCTTGCGCCTCGTATGCGCTGGCGATTGTTATGGTGGTGTGCGGCCCTTTGGAGAACCTCTCGAAGCTCTTGCCGATGATGTCTTGGGCGCGCTCAAGGAGAGCTTTCGAATCGGAGATGTAACCCTGCTCGGAGGATATTTCGGCGAGACGCGTGAGAAAATTGGAGATCGTCAGTGGCTTGCGAATGTCGTCAGGAAGCTGATCGCTCACAGACAAGGCGCGCCTGTAGAGACGCTCGGCGTTGGTATAGCGCCCCTGCTGCTTGTTGACGTCGGCCAATTTGTCCAGAGACTGATGCAGCTCGGGCGCATCTGGGCCAAATGCCTTCTCGGCCCACGCAAGCGCCAGCTCGTAGATCGGGAGCGCGGCAGCGTAGCGGTTATCCGCGTGGTAGTTGTAGGCAAGCTTAGAGAGCCTGTTGCTCAGCTCCTTCTCCAACGAGGCAAGGGCCCGCTGCAAAATGGTCAGGGCACGCTTCTGAAGGCGCTCGGCCTCCTCGGATTTGCCTTGTACAAGATAAACATATGCCATCCACGCGAGCGCTTCGCCCACCACGATGTGGTCCGGCCCGTAGCGCCCCTCCGCAATTGCGAGCCCTCTCTGGAGGAGGGCCGCCGCCTCCCTGTCGTAGCCCTCACTGAAGAGCCTGCTGGCTTGGGACGTGAGGTCCAGGAGCTCTTCATCCTCGGCCAAAGTGTGCACGGCCGGGCGCTCCTGTGCGCGCGCCGGGGAGCACCCCGCGAACAGCAGCACCAGCGCAACCACCCACACCCTGCCCGCCATCGTTCCCCCGATTGAGCGCTGCGTCCCCCCGCGCTCAATCGCATCTCAGTGTGGCAGCAGCGTGAGCGGATCACTCCGGCTGCCACCGCCAGGAACTCTCATCGGTCGCGTCCAGGATCGCAACCTTGTGCGCGCCGGCGATGCCTGATGGCGGCGGTTTGCCGTCTGGCAGGAGGCATATGTCGCCGTTGCGCTGAAGGCTCGATGATACTTCGGTTAGTGGCACGACCCTGAAGTCTTCGGCACCGCAGCAAGTCCGCCCCGTTACGAAGTTACATTCTCCGTCCTCACCCGGCAGTCGGCTTGCGTTCTTCTGCAGCACGCTTTCGCCGGTCGCCATCTTCGTAAGGTTTCTGATGCACATCCCCATCGCTAAGGCATCTCAAGCCGGCGCAAGCTGCGCTCTCGCCCCATGGCGACGCTTTTCCCGTGCCCGCTCCCGTCTGTGCAAGGCCTCCCACTTGAGGATCGCAGACGCCGCCAGCTTCTTCTGGTTCACGGCGATCGCGTAGTGCTCGACCATCTCGCGCGACTGGCCGGTGATGGCCGACACCTCCGCGTCCGTGCAGCCCGCCTCCAGCAGCATCACGACGGCGGACTTGCGCAGCCCGTGGAAGACGCATTTCTGCTCCCGCAGCGGCTTGAGTTTGTCTTCCTTCATCTCCCGCTGCCATGCGGTGTGGAAGCCATTCTCCGTCCAGGCCGCGCCGCGATCGCTCGTCAGGATGAATTCGCTGGTCCGGGGGACGGCTTTCAACACGCGCTTCAGCGCCTGGTGCATCGGAATCCAGAGCTTCTTTTCCGTCTTGTCCTGCTCGACCTGGATTTGCCCCTCGCGGATGTCACTCCAGCGCATCTTGATCACGTCGCCGTAGCGCTGCCCGGTGTAGAGCGCGAGCGCTGCGCCGTGCCACAGCGCGGCTCGCGCCTCCTGCTCGAACAGACAGATCGCTTCCCAGCTCCAGGGCTCGTAAGGCTTGCCGCCTTTCAGCTTTTTCACGCCGATGCAGGGATTGGCGCCGGTCCAGCCGCGCGGCGCCGACCAGGTCATCATCGAGGAGAGCGCGCGCAGGAGATTGTTCGCGGCCGCCGGGCGGTTCGCGTAGTCCTCCAGCGGCTTGGTGTGCTTCGTGGCATCCGGCGGCGGGATGTCGGCGAAGCTGTCCCGCAGCGCCAGCACATGCCGGGGCTCGGTCGCGAGCACGCGCAAGTTGCCCCACTTCTCCTCCACATAGGCTAAGTGCCTCGTCCACTCCACGATTGTTCGCTTGGAGAGCGCGGTCCATTCGGGGCTCAGCTTGTATTCGGCGATCAGGGCCGCGAAAGTTCCGGACGCTTTTTTCTCTTCCCCATCGATCCCGGCCAGGTCGCGGTAGCTCTGCCACCATTCGGCGTCCGGCGCGCCATCGTCATCGTAGGGCTGGCCCGCCAACTTCACGCGCGGCCCTTCATCCTTCTCACAGCGGTTCTTCTGAAAATAGAAATACTCGCGCCCCCTCGCCCGCACGACATGGACGTCCGGCGGCAATCCATAACGTGCATTCTTGGGGCGGCCCACCGCCTCACCTCCCGGCCGTGCGCACCTTCCGCTGACATGTGCGCGTCCCGCTCCATGAGGCCGAACATCTGCCACGCGCCCTCGCTGACGAGGGTCACAAGCTCGTCAGCGGATCACTGTGACTCGCCGCGGCTGTCCGCTTTCCCGTTTGTCAGCGCCGCAAGGAAAGGATCGTCCTCGGGACCAGGCCGCCCATTCGGTGCCAGGCGTTTGGCCGGCGCGTTCTGCGCTCCACGAACGCGCGCACGCTTGCAAAGTCCCAGCGCCTGAGATCGCCGATCATCCGTGGGCGCGGCAGCGCACCTTTCCGCATCAACGCCTCGACCTCGCAATCAAGCCGGTAGGCGAGCGTTTCGGCCGACACATAGTCCGGCGGATAGTCTCGTTCGGTTTCCTGCCTGCCCTTACGCATCACACTCAGGGTCCACGCCCTGTGCCGCACGATCTCACTTCGCGATCTTCACGCCGAATTTCCCGCCATGGGGATCGAGGCGGTGCATCTCGCGCGCCACCAGGTCCTCGATCAGCTCCGGCACCGACACGCCGCGCTCCGCCGCCAGCTTCGGCACCGCCTGAAGCACTGGGGGCGAACACCAGACGCGCATCTGCTCCGTGCGGCCCTCGCGCGCCTCCCCGGCGGGGACAACCCCTTTCTCCAGCCCGGCGCCCCGCACCTCATCGTCGGAAAGCAGCTTCTCCAGGTAGGCGCCATTCGTCAGTCCGTTGCGCTCGGCAAGCGCATTGAAGCGTTCTTCCATGCCGGGCTGGACGCGGATGTTGAGCTGCTCCGTCCGCCCGCTCTTCTTGCGCCGCCCCTTCTTTGCGGGTGGCCGGTCGAGCGTGCCCAGCGTATCCTCGCGCGACGGCGGGGGGCCGACCCCGGGAAACGGTTTGAACGTCATCGTCCATCCTCCCTTCCTCCCCGGTCCTTGGTTGCCACCAGGCGTGCCGGGCCGCCCTTCTCGCGTTCCGCGGCTTCCCTCTTGCGCGACCGCTCCAGCGCAGCCGCGATGCTCGCCACCAGCTCGATCGCCTCCCGCGACACGGCGGCCGGGCCTTCGGTCACGGCCTGGCCGACATTCTGCAGGTCGGCGAGACTCTTCCGCTCGCGCAGCTCGCCCTTCAGCGCCTTGTAGTTCGCCTGTTTCAGGTAGCCGCGTGCAAACTCCGCCTGGGCATCGCTGTGGATGCGGCACAGCGCGAGGGCCACGCGCCAGTCGGCGATGCCCTTGTTCATCAGCTCGTGCATCAGCCGGATGGTCGGGTTGAGATCGTCCACGGTCCCGCCCGTCGGCAGCACGGTCAGCTGAGAGCCCTGCGCCAGCCACAGCGTCGAGGCGTCCGCCCAGCCCGGCGCGTCGGCCACCAGCAGGTCGAGGTTCGCCGCGCGGGTGAACACCTGGAGGCGCGGCACGCGCTCCACGGCAATGGCGGGGTGAAGCCCGTTGGCCACGCGGCGCTCGCCCCAATCCCAGCTCGTGCGCTGCGCCTCGTCGAGGTCGGCGATCACTACGCTGCCGCCGCGCCTTGCCGCCTCGACCGCGAAGGCGCGGGCAAGCGTCGACTTGCCCGTGCCCCCCTTCTGTCCCACGAAAGAAACAATGTCGCCCATGGCCTTCGCCCTTCCTTCAGCGTGCCCGGGCCGCGGACGATCCCGCCCGCCCCTTGCTGGGCGGCGGGGCGGCTTCCTTACCCTCCGCCGCCGGCTCCTCCTCCACGAACTCCCGCAGCACGATGCGCCCGCCATTCGCCGGCAGCGCCGAGAGCTGCAGGTTGAAGCCCTTCCCGTCCTTGTGCGGCCAGGCCGAGCCGATTTTCAGCCAATAGGCTTCCTTGCCGTTCGCGCCCTCGCGATCCTCGACGACAAAGCACCTGTGGGATGGACGTTCACCGGACATGGATTTCTCCTTTCTCTGCGTTTTGCTCTGCGGTCATTGACGGATCCGTTTCGTCACGCGGGCTCCCGCGCGGCGGGGCCCGAGCATTCCGCCCGCCGTTCCCCTTCGCTTTCGATCCCTTTGCCCTTCCCGGCGCCGGAACAGCCGCCGCCCGCGCGGCAAGCCGAAGCATTGGCCGCGGAGGCAAAACCTCGACTCCTTCCACCAGGCGCCAGGGCCTCGCGCCGGCAGCCTCTCCCTTCGGCGCACGCGGCGTGCCGGGCTGCCGCTGCGAGGCGATGGCGAAGAGTCCGAAGCAGCTCACCGCCTCCACCGCAATCGCCAGCAGCCAGCTCATGCCGGAGCGCACGCGCAGGATATCCAGCCCCGCCGCGCGTGCGATCTCGCCGAGTTGCGGATCGGCTTCGCGGCCTGCGCCCTTCGCGCGCAGCTGCCCGATCCTGAATTTAAGCCCCTCGATCTTGACGGTCAGCACATTGTCCTCCGCCGCCAGCGCCAGCTCCGCGCGCAGGGACTCGATACGCTTGCAGAACTCGCGGCTCGCATTCAGCGTCGCATCGTTGCAGCCGCTTGTTGCATCCCACAGCCGATCCTTTTTCATGCGCGCGATGTCGGCTTCGACCACGCCGCTCACGCGGTGCGCGCCGAGCGCCTTGAGGCGCGTCTCCGCCGGTTCGAGATCGGCAGCATGCTCCTTCAGGCTGGCGTTGAGAGTCTCCTGGCTGGCCATCACGCCCTCCCGGTGCTGCGAGGCGAAACCCAGCGCGGAGGCAAGCCCGTAGGCGGCGACGAGAACGAACGACAGGGCGCCGGCTGCCTCACGCAGCTTCCGCCCGTCGCGCCACTGCCAGGCGACGAAGAGCGGGAGCAGCGCCTTCAGGCCGTCGAAGGCGACCGACAGCAGGCCAAAGATCCGGCCCGTCCCCTCGGAGGTACCGAGACTGTAGCCGAACTCGAAATTCATGCGCATGGAAAGCGCCGTCACCGCGAGCACCAGGCCCGCGCCCATTATCGTCCAGAAGCCGCGCAGCACGACACGGCGCTCCTTCCATGGCCAAGCTTCGTGCCCACCATAGTCGAGCGTTGTACTCTGGTCACTGATAGCTTTGGCACTTAACTGATATCAGTAGATAACAGTTAAGTTATCGGCACGCACCCCGCCGGCTGGCCGGCTCGGCAGCAGCCTTTCGCACACGCGCATCGGCGGCTTGAGAGCAGGCGGCCTCCTCCTTCCCGCGCATCGACCCCCCGCTTTCGTGGGATGGCGCCCAGACCGTCGCGCGCTGCGCGCGGACCCAGAGGAAGAGAGCGGCCGGAAGAAAGTGTCCGGGCGGGGCTTCGCGAGAGCAGGAGCAGACCGCGTCCGGGCATCTCTTTCCTCCAGCTTCTCAAGGATGTCCGCCCATGCGAATTGCCAACGACGCCGTGCTTTCTTCCCTTCGTCCCTCCACCCCGTTGCCGACTGAAGGTGATGCGCGTGCGGCCCCGTGTCTCATCCAGGCCACTGGCGTGCTGGTTTCTGCCCTTGAGCGCGGTGCACCGCTCGACGCGCGCACCCTGCGCGAGGCGATGACGGAAGCATTCGGCGCATCGGACAGCGAGGGCGCCTGGCTGTGGAAGGACGCTTATGAGGCGTGCGAGGCGGCACAGCTCCTCTTTCTGCGCCGGCACTTCGCGGCGATGCGCGGGCGCGCCGGCTCCAACCCGCGTCTCCTCGAAATGCTCGGCAAGCTCGCCGCCCTCACGCCAACGCACACACGCCGCTCCGAGGAAAGCCAGCACCTTCAACAGTTCTCGACGCCCATTGAGCTTGCCTTCATCGCCGGCGTCGCGGCCGGCATCAGGCCCACCGATCTGGTGCTCGAGCCCTCGGCTGGAACCGGCCAGCTCGCCATCTTCGCCGAGCTTCACGGCGCATCGCTCGCCCTCAACGAAATCGCCGAGACGCGCGCCGATCTGCTTTCCCTGATCTTTGCGGCCGTCCCCGTCACGCGCTTCAACGCCGAGCAGATCCATGACTATCTGCCCCAGGCCGTGCGCCCGACCGTCATCCTCATGAACCCCCCCTTCTCGGCCGCGCCCAACGTGAAGGGCGGCGTCGCCGGCACGGACCTCCGCCATCTGCGCTCCGCGCTCCAGCGTCTCGCCCCTGGCGGCCGCCTCGTCGCGATCACCGGGATCAACGCCTCTCCGGGCCACCCCGATATGCGCGACGCGCTGCAGGACCTCGATGTCCGCGTCGTTTTCACCGCGGGGATTTCGGGGGCGCTCTACCGCCGCCACGGCACCACCGTCGAAACCCGCCTCACGGTCATCGACCGCGTGCCGGCACCGGACGGCCTCTCGCACCTTCCCTGCCCGCCCATGGCGGAGAGCGCCGGCGAATTGCTCGATCTCGCCGCCCATGTGCCGCAACGCGCCGTGTGCGAAGCAGCACCGCGGCGCGACGCTTCCGCACCACCTGCGCGGCCCTCGCTGTTTCCTCTGCCGGTCCGCCAGCTGCGCATGCGCCAGCCCGCGCCGCTTCCATCAACACCCGCGCAGCCTGCGCTCGAACTCAGCTACACGGTCGTCGATGACGCCACCGACGCGTCAGCAGGCATCCCCGGATCGGGTGCGGGGCAGGCTCTTGCCGCCGATGCGATCTACGAGCCCTACCGGGTGGAGACCATCTGCTTCGAGGGCGCCAGGCTCCATCCCACGAAGCTCGTCCAATCGGCGGCGATGGCTTCCGTCGAACCGCCGAAGCCCGCCTACCGGCCACATCTCCCTGTGCGCGTCGTCACCGATGGGCTTCTCTCGGACGCGCAGCTCGAGAGCGTCATCTATGCCGGCGAGGCGCACAGCCGGCATCTCGCCGGACGCTGGAAGATCAATAAGACCCTCGATGGCGTCGCCGCCGCGCGCGATGACGACATGGACGCCGTGAAATTCCGCCGCGGGTGGTTTCTGGGCGACGGCACCGGCGCCGGCAAGGGCCGCCAGGTCGCGGGCGTTCTCATCGACAACTGGCTGAAGGGCCGACGCCGCGCGGTTTGGATCAGCAAGTCTGA
>JBAPMW010000966.1:0-2163 GCA_049278815.1 Hyphomicrobiaceae bacterium | reverse complement strand
CCCGACGCCCGACACCCGAAAAACCAAGAAACCCACTGTGAGTTGCCAATCGCGAGCTTGGGCGTAACCTTCTCGCAACGCAGCACTGAGAATAATCGGCGGGGGCAGAGCAATGTGTGGAATCGTTGGCATCCTGGGCAAGCAGGCGGTTGCGACCGACCTCGTCGATGCCCTGCGCCGCCTGGAGTATCGCGGCTACGATTCGGCCGGCGTCGCCACCGTCGAGGAGGGGCACCTGGACCGGCGCCGCGCCGAGGGCAAGCTGAGGAACCTGGAGCAGCGGCTGCACAACAGCCCGCTGCAGGGCCGCACCGGCCTCGGCCACACGCGCTGGGCCACCCACGGCAAGCCGGTGGAGCACAACGCCCACCCGCACATGAACGACCGGGTGGCCGTGGTCCACAACGGCATCATCGAGAACTTCCAGGAGCTGAAGGAGGAGCTCGCCGCCAAGGGCCACCGGTTCGAGACCGAGACCGACACCGAGACGGTGCTGCACCTCGTCAGCGACTACCTGGCCCAGGGCCTGCCCCCGGTTGACGCCGCGCGCAGCGCGCTGCGGCGGCTGCGCGGGGCGTTCGCGCTGGGCCTCATCTTCGCCGGCGACGACGACCTCATGATCGGTGCGCGCCAGGGCCCGCCGCTGGCGATCGGCCACGGCAACGGCGAGATGTACTTAGGGTCGGACGCCATCGCGCTCGCGCCCTTCACCGACACCATCACCTACCTGGAGGACGGCGACTGGGCGGTCCTGTCGCGCGCCAACGTCCAGGTCTACAACCTGGACGGCCAGCCGGTGCGGCGCGCCGCCGTCAAATCGACGGCGAGCTCGCTCCTGGTCGACAAGGGCAACTTCCGCCACTTCATGGCCAAGGAGATCCACGAGCAGCCCGAGGTGATCGGCCACACGCTCGCCAACTACGTGGACTTCGGCAGGGGCACCGTGACGCTGCCCGAGCTTGGCATCGACCCCGCAAGAATCGACCGCGTCGCCATCTCCGCCTGCGGCACGGCCTATTTCGCCGGGCTGATCGGCAAGTACTGGCTGGAGCGCTATGCGCGCGTGCCCGTGGAGATCGATGTCGCCTCCGAGTTCCGCTACCGCGAGCCGCCGCTGGCGCCGGGCGGGCTCGCCGTGTTCGTGTCGCAGTCGGGCGAGACGGCCGATACGCTGGCCACGCTGCGCTACTGCAAGTCGCAAGCCCAGCGCATCGCGGCCGTCGTCAACGTCCGCACCTCGACCATCGCGCGCGAGGCCGATGTTGTGCTGCCGACGCTGGCGGGCCCCGAGATCGGCGTCGCTTCCACCAAGGCCTTCACCTCCCAGCTCGCGGTGCTGGCCTGCCTGGCCATCGGCCTCGGCCGGGCGCGCGGGGTCATGGGCGCGGCGCAGGAGGCCGAGCTGGTGCGCGCTCTCGGCGAGGTGCCGCGCCACATCGCCACCGTGCTGCGCAGCGAGGCCCGCTACGAGGCGCTCGCCCATCGGCTCGCCAATGCCCAGGACGTGCTCTACCTCGGCCGCGGCTCCAGCTATCCGATCGCGCTCGAAGGCGCCCTGAAGCTGAAGGAGATCTCCTACATCCATGCCGAGGGCTACGCCGCCGGCGAGCTCAAGCACGGGCCGATCGCCCTCATCGACGAGAAGGTGCCGGTGATCGTGGTGGCGCCCGAGGACGACCTGTTCGAGAAGACCGTCTCCAACCTGCAGGAGGTGGCCGCGCGCGGCGGCCGGATCGTGCTGCTGTCGGGCGCGGACCCGGCGCGGGTAGGGTGCGCGGTGGACGCGCACCTTGCGGTCCCCGCCGCCCATCCCTTCACCAATCCGATCCTCTATGCCATTCCCGTGCAGCTCATCGCCTATCACACGGCGGTCTTCCTGGGCACCGACGTGGACCAGCCCCGCAATCTCGCCAAGTCGGTGACGGTGGAGTAGGCCGATTGGGAGGGCACGGCTTCCCCACGGCGTCACTCCCAGGACGTCACCTCCGCGACGTCATCCCCGCGAAGGCGGGGACCCAGGACACCTTCCGGCGCGGGGCCGCTCTCCGTGAGTGCACTGCCCGGCGAACGCGTAGCCTTTCCACGAGCGCACCCTCGTTGAGACGTGACCTGGGTCCCCGCCTGCGCGGGAATGACGCCAGTTGGGAGGGCATCGCTTCACTC
>JBAPMW010000965.1:0-3301 GCA_049278815.1 Hyphomicrobiaceae bacterium | reverse complement strand
GGATCGCGCCGCAGGGCGGCGGACAGGCGAGGGGCTTCGTGTGTGACACCACCGACGATGCGACAGTGAAGCGGATGGTGGCCGATGCGGTCGCCGCCTTCGGGCGGGTCGATATCCTCGTCAACTGCGCGGCCAGGCCGAGCGGGCAGGCGCGTCCGCCGACGTTCGCGGAGATCACCGCCGAGGAGCTGTGGGACCACATCAACACCAAGGTGATGGGCTACCTGCGCACCGCCCGTGAGGTGGCGCCCTACATGATAAAGCAGGGCTCGGGCCGCATCATCAACGTCAGCGGTCTCGGCGCCAAGCACGTGGGCACCACCATTGGCAGCATCCGCAACGTGGGGGTGGCGGCGCTCACCAAGAACCTGGCCGACGAGCTGGCCCCGCACGGCATCCAGGCGGTGTGCGTGCACCCCGGTCTGGTGCGCACCGAGGCCACGCCGGGCGTCGTCGCCGCGCGGGCGAAGGCTCAGGGCGTGAGCGAGGCGGAGGTGGAGAAGGCCATGGCCGGCCGCAACCTCATCAGGCACCTCGTCACCGCCGAGGAGATCGCCCACGTGGTGACCTTCCTCGCCTCGCCCAAGGCCATCGCCATCAACGGCGACGCCATCCCGGCGGGCGGCGGCACGCCGGGATCGATCTTCTATTAGGCAGTAGGCAATAGTCGGGTTTCCCCAGCCCGACCGACTATTGCCTATTGCCTCATCTTCTTACTCCGCCGCGTCGAGCATGTGCTCCGGCACCTGCTGCGCCGGCGCGTCGGAGAGCATGCCGAGCGCGTGCAGATAGACCTCGAGGATCGAATCCTCCTCCTGGCGCTCGGTCTGGGTCTTCTTGCGCAGCGAGATGACCTTGCGCATGACCTTCACGTCGAAGCCGAGCCCCTTGGCCTCGGCGAACTTGTCGCGGATGTCGCCGGACAGCGCCTTCTTCTCCTCCTCCAGCCGCTCGATCTGCTCGATCAGCTGCTGGAGCTGCTTCTGGGCCGACACTTGCAACGTGGTCATGGCTTACCCCCGCCGACATGGCGCTGTGACGCTCGGGCGCCGGCGGCGTTGTCCCTCCCACGCGGCGCGGGGCGGACGCTAGCCTGCGGCCGTTGGCGGCATCAAGGCACGCGGGTCGGCCATCCAGAGGTTTTTTCGGAGGCACATCAAAGCTCGATCTTGAGCCGCGCTCGCAGCAGCCGCCTCGTGCAGTGCAGCAAGTGACCTGAAGGGCTTGGAGTGATTCGTTAGCCACTTGTTTCCAGATTCTGATAGATTGCGCCCGCTCAACTGTTCTCTGTGGCAACAACTTCAGATGGAGTGTTTGTCATGAAGGCTCTCTGCGTCTTTGCCGCTTCGGCCTTGCTGCTGGTGCTTGCAACGATCTCGGCCTCCGCTCAGAACGCAAACGCGACGCTCAAGAATGCGGAGGGGAAGGATGTCGGCGGCGCGGCGTTGACCCAGACGCCAGCAGGCGTGCTGATCAAGCTCTCGCTCAAGGGCGTGCCGGCAGGGGAGCACGCTTTCCATATCCATGGCGTCGGCAAATGCGAGCCGCCGTTCATGAGTGCCGGCGGTCACTTCAATCCTGGTAAGAAAAAGCATGGAATGATGGCCCCCGCTGGCGCTCACGCGGGTGACATGCCCAACTTGCATATTCCTGCCAATGGCGAGCTCGTTGTTGAGGTGCTGAATGCAGCCGTGACGCTGGACAAGGCTAAGGCAAATTCATTGTTCGGCCGGGAAGGCACATCACTGATCATTCACGCCGGCAAGGACGACTACAAGACCGACCCAACCGGCGAGGCGGGCGGTCGCATTGCTTGCGGCGTTATCGAATAGGGGGCGGTGCGGACAACGGCCCTCAGGGCCGTGGCGCGTCGTGCACTCCAGTCCACGACCCAGTCCACGACCCATTTCACTGCGCAAGTCATCGCCCTACCCCTTCGGCCACAGCACCATCTGCGTGCACCTGAACTGGGCGATCGGCTTCGAGGCGCCCTCGGGCGTCACGGTGGCGTCCCACACCTGGGTGGTGCGGCCCTGGTGCAGTGGCTTGGCCACGCACTCGAGGACGCCGTCGCGGGCGGAGCCGAAGAAATTGCTCTTCAGCTCGATGGTGGTGAAGCCCGCCGCGCCGTCGGGCAGGCTCGCGAAGGTGCCGTAGCCGCAGCAGGTGTCGGCGAGCGTCACTACCGTGCCGGCGTGCAGGTAGCCGTTGGGAGCCATCAGCGCCTTGCGTATCGCCACCTTGGCGACCACCTCCGTCGGCTCAACCTTGTCGAAAGTGACGCCGAGGAGCCCGGGCAGGTTCTCGGCGCCGCGGGCGTTCCATTGCTCTGGTGTCAGACGAGGCTTGGTGCTCATGCTGCCTTCTCTCGGACCGCCTAGGGAGGTGTCAGACCCAAGGCTACCGCATTCACATGAGCGAGTCGCGCATTTGAGCAACCCTGCAATTGCTCGCATATGCCGGCTTACCGGCGCAGCACGGAGGGCAGGATCGAGGCCGCGAACAGGCCGGCCAGCACGATCACGATCGACGGGCCGGCGGGCGTATCCCAGGCGAGCGACAGCAGCAGGCCCGCGGCCACTGCCAGCATGCCGAGCACGCCGGCGATGAGCGCCATCTGCTCGGGTGTCCGCGCCAGCGGACGCGCGGCGGCGGCCGGCATGATGAGGAAGGCAATGGTGAGGAGCGCGCCGACGATCTTGATGGCGATGGCCACCACAACGGCGAGAACGACGACAAACACGAGCTTCACCCGGTCGGAGGCTGTGCCTTCCGCGGCGGCGATGTCCTCGTTGACCGAGAGCGACAGCAGGGGCCGCCAGACGGCCACCAGCGCGGCCATCGCGCCGGCGCCGCCGATGAGGAGCCAGGCGAGGTCGGCGTCGGTGATGGCCAGGATGTCGCCGAACAGGAAGCCCATGAGGTCGGGCTGGCGGCCGTTCGCCAGGGAGGCGAAGATGACGCCGGCGGCCAGCGCGGCATGGGCGATGAGGCCGAGCAGGCTGTCGAACGGCACCACCCGCTGGCGGCCGAGCAGCAGGAGCAGGCCCGAGACCGCCAGCGTCACGATCAGCACCCCCGCCGTCACATCGAGCGACAGGGCGAGCGCCAGCGCCACACCGATGAGGGCCGCCTGGGCGATGGCCTCGCCGTAGTAGGCCATGCGCCGCCACACCACGAAGCAGCCGAGCGGGGCGGCCACCGCGGCCAGCCCCAGGCCAAACAGCAGGGCGCGCAGCAGGAAGGGCTCGAGCACCGTCGGTTCTCCTCGGGTGAGATGGTGAGTGGTGAGTGGTGAGTT
>JBAPMW010000964.1:0-5906 GCA_049278815.1 Hyphomicrobiaceae bacterium | reverse complement strand
GCTCTGTCCTTCTTCGAATAGCTAATAAATATATCAGCCATAAATGCCGCCCTCTCTAAGGCGTGCCGCAAAGCAAAACTTGCGGCCTTGTCACGGACAATTGTAGGCGCGTCGTCACATCGCCCTCCGCACCCGCTCCACGATCCGCTCCACGCTCGGCAGCACCGCATCCTCCAGCGTATCGGCCGCCGGCAAGGGCAGATGCGGCGTGGTGATGCGCACGGGCGGCCCATCCAGGTCGTAGAACGCCTCGTCGGCGACGATGGAGACGAGCTCGGCGCCCCAGCCGCAGAGGCGGGGGTTCTCCTCGACGGTGAAGAGGCGGTGCGTCCGCCCCACCGAGCCGAGGATGGTCTGCGTATCCAGCGGCACCAGCGAGCGCACGTCGATGACCTCGCAGTCGATGCCGTGCTCCCTGGCCAGCCGCTCCGCGGCCTCCACCGCGCGCGGCACCATCAGGGCCAGCGCCAGGATGGTGGCGTCGCGTCCGGGGCGCACGATCCTTGCGGTACCCAGGGTGTCGACGATCTCCCCGTCGGGCACCTCGCCCTTCACGGCGTAGAGCGACTTGTGCTCGAAGAAGATCACCGGGTCGGGGTCGCGCACGGCCGCGGCCATCAGGCCGATCACGTCGCGCGGGGTGGAGGGCGCCACCACCTTGAGGCCGGGGATCATCATGGCCCAGTTCTCGACGCTCTGGCTGTGCTGGGCGCCGAAGCGCGAGCCGGCGCCGTTGCCCGTCCGCACCACCAGCGGGCACTTGAGCTGGCCGTTCGACATATAGCGGGACTTGGGGAACTCGTTGGCGATGTAGTCGAAGCACACGGCGAAGAAGTCGGAGAACATGATCTCGGCGATGGGCTTCAACCCGGTCATGGCCGCGCCCATGGCGGCGCCGAGGATCGCCTGCTCGGAGATGGGCGTGTCGCGCACGCGCAGCGGCCCGAACTGCTCCAGCAGGCCCACCGTGGTCTTGAACACGCCGCCGGCCTTGGCCACGTCCTCGCCGAGGAAGACGACGTCGGGGTCGCGCGCCATCTCCTGGGCGATGCCGCGGGCGACCGCGTCACGGTAGGTCAGTTCCGCCATGCCCAGCCTCCCTTGTCATGCCGGGGCTTGTCCCCGGCATCCAGCCAACCGCGACCGCCGAAGCCTGCCTCACGCTGGATCCCGGCAACAAGTGCCGGGATGACACGCGGGGCGGCCCTGACGAAACGGGTCAGTTCCGCCATGCCCAGCCTCCATCGGCGTACACATCGGTGGTGATGATATCGAGCGGCGGCGTCGGCGAGGCCTTGCACGCCTCCGTGGCCTCGTCCACGCGGGCCTTCACGTCGATCTCGATGGCCGTGATGGCACCTTCCGCGATGCCGAACTGCTGGAGGCGCTTGCGGTAGAGCTTGATGGGGCAGCGCTCCTTCCAGCGCTCCAGCTCGCCCTCGGGCCGGTACTTGGCGGGGTCGGCGCGGGAGTGGCCGCTGTAGCGGTAGGTCAGGCACTCGATCAGCGACGGCCCGCCGCCGGCGCGCGCCCTGTCGTAGGCCGCCGCTGCGGCGCGGTAGACCGCGTCGGCATCCTGACCATCGACCAGGATAGGCTCCAGCCCGTAGGCGCTGGCGCGGCTGGCGGCCGGGTGCGCCACCGGGATCACCTCGCCGATGGGGGTGTATTCCATGTAGAGGTTGTTCTCGCAGACGTACACGACCGGGAGCTTCCACACCGCCGCCTGGTTGAGCGACTCGTGGAAGGCGCCGATGTTGGTGGTGCCGTCGCCGAAGAAGCACACGCTCACGTCCTTGGCGCCCTTGTACTGGGCGCGCCAGGCGGCGCCGCAGGCGATCGGCAGGTGCGCGCCGATGATGGCGTAGGAGCCCATCACGCCATGCTCGGTGGAGGTCAGGTGCATCGACCCGCCCTTGCCGCGCATCAGGCCGATGTCGCGCCCCATCAGCTCGCCCAGCACCTGCTCGATGGGCACCCCGCGGGCCAGCGTATGGGCGTGGCCGCGGTAGGTGCAGAACGAGAGGTCGCCCGGCTGCATGGCGGCGGCGAAGCCGGTCGCCACCGCCTCCTGGCCCAGCGAGAGATGGCTGGTGCCCTTCACCAGGTTCTGCAGGAACAGGTCGTAGGCGCGCTGCTCGGCCTCGCGGATCTCGACCAGCATGCGGTACATCTTGAGCCGCAGCTCCTCGCCGATGTCGTCGTTGACGGCGCTGCGCGCTTCGGCAGTGGACATCAGGGCGTCCCCCAGGACGGTTCTTGTGGGCGTTCGTGTTGGGCGGATCTTAGCAACGCTGCCCCGTGGGGCGCAATCGTTGGGGTCAGACCCTGCGGGTCTGACCCCAGGGCATAACCTCCTAATCCGTGTCGGTCCAGAGTTGCCTGTTCGCCTTTATCATCCGCGAAGCCGACACGTGCGCATGTCGCGCATGGGGTCAGACCCGCAGGGTCTGACCCCCCGCCCTACGCCGGCCCTGCCACCCGTTCGGTGGCGGGAAACCGCCGCAAAATCTCCCGGCACTGCTCGATGGGGCCTGCCAGGTAGGCCACATCGGCATCGAAGAAGAAGCGGTGCTCCTGCGTCATGCTGTCGGGGGTGATGCGCACGTCGATGCGCAGCCGGCCCTTGGAGCTGCCCGTGAGGCTGACGGCCAGGTTCGGCTCCAGCGGCCGCATCCCGGCGGAGCTGGCCCCCCGGTCGTGCATGGCCTCCATGCCGGCGAGCAGGCGGCCGATGTCCTCGGCGGTGAGCAGGGGGCCGTTGGCGGTGACGGTGGCGCCGGGGGCGCTGCACTCGGCCCGCACCTGCAGCCAGCTGCCGTCGTACCACTCCACGCTCTCGGGGAAGGCCTGGTCCAGCACCCAAAGGCTGAGGCCGCCCAGGACGAGCGGGGGAACCGCGAAGGGCAGATCACGGCTATCGATGGACGACGACATAGGCGTCTTGGGCGTCTTGGGCGTCTTGAGGTACGGCGTCTGTGGTGCACTTGGCTCCTGAGGGTGCACCGCCGGTGCACCCTCGACGGCATTCCACCAAGCGTTTACGCTAGTCCGGCGTTCTCATTGCGGCAGGAAGAGGGATCAATCGTGGAAACTTCAGCCCTTTCGGCCATCCTCCCCCGCGAGATGGGGGATCTCCGCATCCGTCCCCTGTTCATCTTCTCCCTGGAGGTGGCCAAGCCCCAGGTGGTCGGCCAGACGCCGGGGGTGGACCGGCGCGTGGGCGAGATCCTGGGCGGCCGGTTCGAGGGCGAGCGGCTCAACGGCCGCATCCTCTCGGGCGGCAACGACTGGCAGGCGATCCGCAGCGACGGCACCTGGGCGCTCGACGTGCGTCTCGTCATGGAGACTGACGACGGCCACATGATCGGCATGACCTACCGGGGCCTGCGCCACGGCCCCAAGGACGTGATCGACGCCATTGCCCGCGGCGAGCAGGTGAGCCCCGGCTCCTACTACTTCCGCATCGCCCCGTTCTTCGAGACCGCCTCGGCCAAGTACGGCTGGCTCAACGGCACCGTCGCGGTCGGCACGGGGCACCGGCTGCCCACCGGGCCGATCTATCAGGTGTTCGAGGTGCTCTGAACCGGGCAAATGGCCAATGGTGAACGACCCGGTCCATTCGCCATTGGCCGGGCGGGGATCGGCGGTCAGTTCAGCCGATAGTCGGCCGCGAGCATCCTGAGCTCGGTCGGGCCGATCAGCTTGCAGTGGGCGACGGTGACGCGGTAGAGCTTGCCGTCGAGGTTGCGTTGCCAGAAATCCAGGAAGCCCAGCAGGCGCGGGAAGCGCGGGTGCACGTCGTACTCCTGCCAGATGAAGGATTGCAGCAAGGCGGGATGATCGGGCAGGCGATAGAGGATCTCGGCCGTCGTCAGGCTGCAGCCCGCCAGCTGGGCGCGGAAGCTTGCATCGATCTTTCTCGTCATCCTCGTCATTGCCAGTCACCCCATATCCCGCTACGCCAGCTGCCGAACGCTGAGCTGCCGGTACGCGGCGGGCACCAAGACTTCCCCACGCCATCTACCGTGGGGCCCCGCGTGTCGGCGGGGCTTTTGAAACGATGCAAGTGTTATTCCCGTTCCGCAAGCATTTCGCTGAGCAGCACTGTTTCAACAGTGCCAACAGCCGAAGCCGGCGACGAAACCCTGCAATGCTGGCGCTTCAAGGTCGGTCCCCGACGCGATCTGTAGGGTCGGGTATACTGGCAGTCGCCGTGTAATACTGCCACCGTACCTATTTCTCTATGCGGGCACTGGCAGCCCGATGCCGGCAACTCGCGATGGGGCACGACATGCTGAGGTTACTCTCCACCCGCGCCGTCCAGGGCGCACTGCCCACCCTGATCCCCGGCTTCGAGCAGGCAGAGGGCACGCCGGTTGCCATCGACTTCTCGCCGACCAATGCCCTGCTGGCGCGCATCAGGGACGGTGACAGGGCCGATGTCGCCATTCTCACGCGCGAGGGGGTGGATGAGCTGGCCGGGCTCGGCATCCTCGATGGGGCGACCGCCGTCGACCTGGTGCGGTCGACGGTGGGCCTGGCGGTGAGGGCGGGTGCGCCCAAGCCCGACATCGGCACGGCAGAGGCGCTCAAGGCGGCGCTGCTGGCCGCGCGGTCCATCGTGTACTCGCGCCTTGGCGCCAGCGGCGTCTACTTCGCCGGGCTGATCGAGCGGCTCGGCATCGCCGACGCCGTCAACGCCAAGGCCACCATCATCCCGAGCGGGCTGACGGGGGAGCTGGTGGCACGGGGCGAGGCGGAGATGGCGGTGCAGCAGATGAGCGAGCTCAAGGCGGTGCCGGGCCTCGACATCGTCGGGCCGCTGCCGGCAAGCCTGCAGACGCCGGTCATCTTCTCCGCGGCCGTCTTTGCCGGCTCCGCCAATTCGGAGCTGGCGCGCGGGCTGCTGCAAGTCCTGGTCTCGGCCGAGGCTGCGGCAGCCTACAGGGCGGCGGGGTTGGAGCCGATTGAGGGGGGCAGTAGGGCAGTAGGGCAATAAGGCAGTAGACAGGGCGCCAACTGCCTTACTGACCTATTGCCTTACTGCCTTACCTTCCACCGACCGAGGATCAGTCGACGCAGAAGCAACACCGTCAGTGCCATGAACACACCCGCGAACACGACGTCGCTCAGGAAGTGGCCGCCCTGGGACATGCGGACAAGCCCGGTCGCCAGGCCGCCGACGGTGCCGGCAACGACCAGCGTAACGGACCACTGAGGGAACAGGGCCGCGGCGGCGTAGAACGTCACGTAGGTGGAGGACGCCTCGCCGCTCACAAACGAGCAGTTGCGGGGACATTGATCGGAAAGCAGCAGCGGCGGCGTGAACGCCTTGGTGCCGCCGAGCTCCACGACGTGCCGCGGCCGCGCGCGGCCCCACTGGTCCTTGAGGATGAGATTGGCGACCAGTCCCGGACCGGCGGCGAGGCACGCGGCCAGGAACAGCCAGTGCGCCTTGCCGAGGCCCAGCCATTGCGGCCGGCTACGCCAGATCAGGGCGAGGCCGGCGAGGCAAAGGCCGATGGTGCCGTAGAAGAGCCCGATGAACGCCCACCGCAGCGCGCCCACCCAGGCGAGCCGCTGGCCCACAAAGCCGGTCTCCGGCGCATGGAAGAGCCGTGCCGCGGCCAGATCGATCTCCGGCCTGGAGAGAAAGACAGCGGCGGCGCCGACGCCGATCGCCACCGGCAGCCCGCAGGGGAGCCACGCGATCCAACCGCCGCTTCGGCTCGACCCATCGCCCTTGTCGCTCCGCATATGCCGCCCCGCATCTTCAGCCCCGGAACATGCCCGACAGCCGCAGGCCAGTGCTGCGCGGCATGCCTCGCGCCGATCAGCGCTCGGCCATCAGCCTCGTGAGGTTGAGGATGCTCACGCGCCTGTTGCGCGGCTCGGGCCCCTGT
>JBAPMW010000963.1:0-5146 GCA_049278815.1 Hyphomicrobiaceae bacterium | reverse complement strand
TTTCGTCGGCGATCTGCACGGTCGGGCATGCGGGCGGCTCCCGATCCACATCAGCCGGAAAGCGCTCTAGCTCCCGTCCTTACTGTCTACAGGGCTGCACTGGAACCCGAGGTCGCGCAGTGCGGCGCACAACCTGTCCACCTCGTCGCGTGTGGTCGACGGCTCGATCATGACACCATGAAACAGCTGACCCCTGACCCGCCTTGCATTGATCACGATGTTCCTGCCCTTCAGGTGGGCGCCGGCCTTCTGCGAGAGGTCGGCGACTTCCCGGTCAGCGTACTCTGGGGTCCGATACGAGCCGAGAAGCGGAAACCAAGGCCCCACCGGCAGCTTGGTATCTACGGTCTTTGGCGGCGGGTCTTCCGGCTTGGGAACGGGTGGCGCGACGACTGGCGGCGCCGGGATGGATGGTTCTTTGCCTGTCAGCGCTACGGGGACCGGGACGGGCGCGGGCTGCGGCCGCCTGGTCAATGCGTTCCATGCCATGCCGCCCAGCACCAAGGTCGAGGACGCCAAAGCCACCACCATGGCGGTGGTCGCCAAGCTTGCGCCGCGCCCGCGGCCGGGTTGCGGAGGCTGCGCGCCTGCCGCTGTTCTGGGCGCACCGCTGAGCGCCTGCTGCATTTCAGCGGCTTGGCGGTCCAGGATCTGCTCGACGGCCCTCAAGACCGTGACCAGGCGCGGATCGTCAGGATCGCCGACCCAGTCCTTCAAGTCCGCGGTCTGCACGCCGTCGAAGATCCTGGGGGGCGGCGTGCCGTCGATCGTGACCGGCACGAGAATCCCCTTCTGGGTCGCGCGCGAGACCTCGTACTTCACCCAATCGGAGTGAACCGAGTTCCTGCTCCAGACGGCCAGCACGCAGTCGGCCATCTTCAGGCGCTGCTCGATGACCGGGCGCCACTCTTTTCCCACCTCCAGCTTGGCGTCCCAGAAGACGTTCCAGCCGCGGCCGCGCAGCGCTGTGGCGAGCGGCTCCACCCGTGCCCGGTCCCCCTTGGAGTAGCTGACGAAGACGTTCGGGGCGACCGCGTCGTCAGCCTCTCCCGCCAGATACACCTCCCGGCCGCCGAGCGATCCGTAGAGATGCGGCTCCTGTGCTCCATGCGTCCGCTCCAGCACCGCGTCCCTGATCTTGCCGAAAAGGATGCGCACATCGAGGCTCGGCGTAGCCAGAAAGCGCAGCAATCCCGCGGTAAACGGACTGTGGGGGGTATATGTGCCGTCAAGAGCGACAGTCCCGTGCTTGGCAGCGTAGCCGACCAGAACGTTCCCGGTCGGCTGGATCGCGGCGAGCCCGTGCATGCCGGACCGTACGGCGCCAATGCCCTCGATGCGAGAGCGAAAACTGGCGTTGCGGCACGCATCCAGCAGCACCAGGCCCAACGATCGCGCGCCGCCGACGGCAGAGACGAGATCCGTCAACCGCTGCGTCTCGAACTTGATGCGGCGAACGTGCGACGGCAGCTTGTCCACCGGGAGCAGATAGGTCTCGCCGTCGTACTCCATGGCGTGACCGGCATAGAAGATCACCGCGATGTCGGCGTGAGCGGCCTCCTCGCCAAAATCCGCCAGGGCGCCGGCGAGATCCGAACGCTTGAGATCGCTAAGGAGCTGAACGGAGGAGAAGCCGATCTGGTCCAGTACCTGTGCCACCGCCTCGGCGTCCCTTGTGGCGTTCCTGAGCGGTGCGTCGCTGTAGGCGGAATTGCCGATAACGAGAGCGATACGCTTTCCAGGCATTTGCAGTCTCCAGACGCAATACAGATGAACACCAAGATCGTCAGCGTCCCCTCATGTTAACCTTAGAATGTGGCATATTAACCACATGTCAAGGACCATTTCGCAGGAATCGACGCGCACACGGGCGGAGCGCTGGGACCCCCATCACGGCGCTATCGACGGGTTCGTGCTCGCACTCGGCGATGGCCGCCAGCGATTCCTCGGCGCGACAACCAGTACGACACCTGCTATTGGGCTGATATCGGCCCGTTGTCATAGGCCGGCCGCCCGGCAAACGGCACCCGGAGAGCGTGCGATGACCCAATCCGTGCTCGGCTTCATCGGCGGCAGCGGGCTTTACAGCATGCCCGCGCTCAAGCACGGCCGCTGGGAGACGGTCGCCTCGCCCTGGGGGGCGCCGTCGGACCAGGTGCTGTTCGCCGACATTGACGGGCTGCCCATCCGCTTCCTGCCGCGGCACGGGCGCGGGCACAAAGTCTCCCCATCGGCCATTAACTTCCGCGCCAACATCGACGCCCTGAAGCGCGCCGGCGTCACCGACCTGGTGTCGATCTCGGCCTGCGGCTCGCTCAAGGAGGGGCTGCCCCCCGGGCATTTCGTGATCGTCGACCAGTTCATCGACCGCACCTTCGCGCGCGAGAAGAGCTTCTTCGGGCCGGGCTGCGTGGCGCACGTGTCCATGGCCGATCCGGTGAGCCCGCTGCTGGCCGACGCGCTGGAGAAGGCCGCGCGCGAGGAGTCCATCGGCGCTACGCGCGGCGGCACGTATCTCGTCATGGAAGGCCCGCAGTTCTCGACGCGGGCCGAGAGCGACCTCTACCGCGCCTGGGGCTGCTCGGTGCTCGGCATGACCAACATGCCCGAGGCCAAGCTCGCCCGCGAGGCCGAGATCTGCTACGCGACAGTCGCCATGGTCACCGACTACGACTGCTGGCACGACGACCACGCCCACGTCGATGTGGCGGCCGTCATCAAGGTGCTGTCCGAGAACGTGGACAAGGCCAACCGCCTGATCGAGCGGCTGGTCCGCTCCTTCCCGCGCGAGCATCCGGCCTGCCCGATCGGCTCCGACCGCGCGCTGGACGTGGCGGTCATTACCCCGGCTGAGGCGCGCGACCCGGCGCTGCTGGCCAAGCTCGACGCGGTGGCGGGGCGGGTGCTCAACATGCGTGAAGCCGTGAGATCGTGAGATCGATTTCACGACTTGGCGACTTCACGAGCTCACGGTGCTTGAGGCGCCCTACGCCGCCTTGGCCGCCGGGGGCGGAGCGATGACGAGATGCTGCGCCGGCTGGCGCTGCCCGTGATGGCGCGGCCGCGCGGGCTGGAAGGCCATGCTCCAATGGTGCTCGCAGTAGGGGCGCCCCTCCAGTTGCCGTTCGCCGCAGAAATGGAAGTCCGGGCTGCGCGGCTCGCCGAAGGGCCACCGGCAGTCGTTGGGCTCAAGGTCGAGGAGCCTCTTGGGTTTTCTGACTTTCTTTGCTGCCATGCTCATGTCCATCGCGCCGCGCGCGTGCCGCGCGCAGCTGGCCCCGCGTGCAACGCTCTTGTCTGATTGTGACCCCACGCGCGGGCAGATAGCGCCGCCGGCGCCCGATCGCATTCCCCAGCTCGGGGGATGGCTGAGGCCACTATATCGTGATGATCGTGCGGCGATGCAAGGCGACGGCCAATTACGCCGCAGTCTCGCCCCGTCTGCGTGCATCGGCGCACTTGGGTCAAGCGAAGCGCAGACCCAACACATTGGCGAGCGCGTCGCCCTCGATTGCGTTGGGTCTTCCCCCGGCTTGCGCCGGGGTCGACCCAACCTGCGAGCCATCGGCGGCGGTCCGCCGATCCTGGCTTGGGGCGAACCCGCTCGCCAGGCGGTGCGCCGGCCTGTAGCCTGCTCCCCAGCAGAACGTCAGTCGAGGTGGCTGCGGCCGACGGGGAGTGGGCGTGTCACAGGATCGAGCTCCGCGCGCATCGGGACCGGTGAGGGCGCCGGCCCGGTACGCCGACGCGGCGCAGGCCGCACAGGCCGCGGCCGCATTCGACCTGCGGCGGCTGCCGGCCGACTATTTCGCCAATCCCTATCCCTGCTACCATGCCCTGCGCGAGGCCGGCCCGGTGCACCCGCTCGCCGGCGGCGGCTGGTTCCTGGCGGGCTACGCCGCCTGCGTGGCGGCCTACAAGGACGCACGCGCCTTTTCCTCCGACAAGAAGCGCGAGTTCCACCCCAAGTACGGCGATGGCCTGCTCTACGAGCACCACACCACCAGCCTCGTCTTCAACGATCCGCCGCTGCACACGCGCGTGCGGCGCATCATCGCCGGCGCTTTCACGCCGCGCTCCATCGCCGACATGGAGCGCCCCGTGACCGAGCTGGTGGACGGGCTCCTCGACCGCATCGAGAGGAAGGGCTCCGCCGACCTGATCGGTGACCTGGCGGCAGCCGTGCCGGTGGAGGTGATCGGCAACCTGCTGGCCGTGCCGCGCGAGGAGCGCGGGCCGCTGCGCGACTGGTCGCTCGCCATCCTGGGCGCCCTGGAGCCGGTGCTGACGCCCACGCAGCAGGCCGCCGGCGAGCGGGCGGTGGCAGCCTTCCTGGCCTACCTGGAGACGCTGGTGGCCCGCCGCCGCGCCTCTCCGGGCGACCCCGACCGGGACGTCCTGACCCGGCTGATCCAGGGCGAGGAGGGCGGCGAGCGGCTGTCCGAGCGCGAGCTCCTGCACAACATCGTCTTCATCCTCAACGCCGGCCACGAGACCACCACCAACCTGGTCGGCAACGGGCTTTATGCGCTGCTGGAGTGGCCGGAGGAGAAGGCGCGGCTCATCGCCCGGCCGGAGCTGATCCGCTCGGGCGTAGAGGAGATCCTGCGCTTCGAGAGCCCCAACCAGCTCGGCAACCGGCTGACCACCGAGGCGGTGAGGATCGCCGGCGTCCCGATCCCGGCGGGCACCTATCTCACCATCGGCATCGGCGCCGCCAACCGCGATCCGGCCGAGTTCCCCGATCCCGACCGGCTTGACATCGCGCGCGCGCCCAACCGCCACCTCGCCTTCGGCTCCGGCCCCCACGTCTGCATCGGCCTCAACGTGGCGCGTCTCGAGGGCCGCATCGCCATTGGCAGGTTCCTGGCGCGGTTCCCCGAGTATCGCCTCGCCGGCGAGCCGGTGCGCGGCGGCCGCGCCCGCTTCCGAGGCTTCCTGTCGATCCCGGTGGCGCTGGGGTAGCGAGCTGGATGCCCGTCGAGCGAAACGAGTAGGCCTGCCGGGAGCTGGCGGTATGGATGGAAGGAACCGGCGAGGAGCCCCCTCTCCCCGCCGCCCTCGGGCCATCCACGATAGCCACTTCGCCACAACGGTCCCGAGGGCGACGGGGAGAGGGTTGGGGTGAGGGGCAGCAAAAGGCTCC
>JBAPMW010000962.1:0-1771 GCA_049278815.1 Hyphomicrobiaceae bacterium | reverse complement strand
GTCCATACTGCCCTCTTTAGCAGCGCTGATATTGCCCGCGCTGGCATATGCCCAAGACTCCACGGCTAAGCTCCCGCAGGACATCGTGTACAAAAGCCCGATCGCCGGGTATCCCGAAATGGCCATGGTGTACGGCGACACAGCAAAACCTGGGATCTATGTGCAGCGTGTGAAATTTGCGCCAGGCTTCAAGATCATGCCGCACTGGCATCCAGACGAGGTCCGGACGATCGTCGTCCTATCCGGCACGTTGTATTTCGGCTACGGGGAGAAGTGGGACGAGAGTAAGCTCAAAGCTTTTCCAGCCGGGACTTTTTTCACCGAACCCCCAAGAGCACCTCACTTTGCGTGGGCAAAAGATGGCGAGGTATTGCTCCAGATCACCGCCGTCGGGCCGACTGGCGTGACGATGGTCGAGCAACCAAAGCAGTGAACACCGTTGCCTCTCGTGCGCCAGTCTGACATCAACCAAAGCAGCCGCGGGTGACTTGTCTCCTCGCCCCGGCTGTTGGTGGCGATGCCCGCTTTTGGCACGAACTCACCGATCGCTGCACCGCGGCGAGTCCGTCAGCTGTGAGAGGCTGTCCTGCCGTGTGCTTAAGGCAGTCGATCCTCGAGACCCGCAAGGCCGACCTGCACAGGTCATTGAAACACCTCGTTGAACCGCTTCTTGATCCGCGGCGACTCCTTCTCGACATAGCCGTAGTCGATCGGGACGATCTTGATTTTGTCGAGGGCCACCCCGTCCGCGGGCGGGGGAATGTCCTTGCGCGCAGCGTAGCCGCCGTCGGCCGGAAACAGCGATTGCACGGCGTCGCCGATCATGAACTCGGCGAGCAGCTTGGCGGCGTTGGGATTGGGCGAGCCTTTGATCACGACCGTGGGTGCCGGAATGACAAAGGTGCCGTCCGCAGGCAGGATCGTCACGATCGGGTGCCCTGCCCGGCGCTCGTCCGCCGCATAGGAATCGAGCGCCCCGACAGCGATCAACCGCTCGCCGCGCTTGATATTGTCCGAAACCTGCTGGTTGCCCTTGACGATCATGATGTCGTTCTTGCGCAGCTTCTCGTAGTAGTCCCAGCCGAGGCTCTTCGACAGGGTGGCCACCACCATCAGCTGGAGCGCCGTGAAGGACGGGTCGGTCATGACGAGCTTGCCCTTGTGCCTGGGGTCCAGGAGGTCGGTCCAGGTCTTGGGCCGGTCCGCCTCGGCGACCTTGTCCGAGCGAAGGTAGATGGTCATCAGGTTGAGCCGCTGGGCGACGAAATAACCGTCCTTGTCCCTGCCCTCCTCGACGATCTTGTCGAAATTCCTCGGCTTGAATGCAACGAACGCGCCTTTCCGGGCCAGCGCGGCGGTGGCAGCGGGATCGGACGTCGTCATCACGTCGGCAGCGAGGCGACCGGCCTGCTGCTCCTGCAAGAAGCGTCGGACGATGGCCGAGCCTCCCGAGCGAAACATCTCCACCTTGATGCCGGTCTCGCTCTCGAACAGCTTGGCGATCTTCTGGGCCGTCTCAATGGGCGTGGACGTGTACCACACGACCCTGCCTTCCTTCCTGGCCGCTGCGGCATCCACGTCGGCAGCGCGGCCCAGGCCGGCACCGGCGGCGAGAGCGATGACACAAATCGCCGCCAGCATGGCGGTGCGCGAGAGCCGTCCCATCGTTACCTCCTCAGCAGGGTTTCGCTCAGCCGCGGTAGACCGGCTCGGGCTGCGAGAAAAAGCTCCAGAGCATGTGATAGACCAGCAGGTAGTTCTTCTGCTGGAA
>JBAPMW010000961.1:0-4524 GCA_049278815.1 Hyphomicrobiaceae bacterium | reverse complement strand
TTCGATGTCGGCCGCCGCCGGCGGCTTGATGGCGATGTTGGCGAGGTCGGCAAGCGACACCGCGTCGCCGGAGGGGGGCACCGCGCGCCAGACTGCGGCGCCGGCCAGATCCGCAGCGTTGAGCTTGGCGCCGCGCAAGTCGCTGCCGTAGAGCTTGGCGCGCTGCAGTCCGGCACCCTCCAGGTCGGATCCGCGCAGTATCGCCCCGCCGAGGTGCGCTCCGGCCAGGCCCGCGCCCTGCAGCCCGGCGCCCGAAAGGTCTGCCATCTCCAGCCTGGCACCCACCAGGGCGGCGCCCTGCAGGCTCGCCTGGAGGAGGCTTGCCGCGTGCAGCACACCGCCCGACAGGTTGGCGCGCTGCAGCTTGGCGCGCTCGAAGGTGGCGCCGGCCATCTGCGCCCGGCTGAGATCCGCCCGCTCCAGCACGGCCTCGTCGAAGCGGGCGCCGCGGAGATCGGCCCCGGCCAGGCTGGCGCCGGTCATCTGCGCGGCGCTGAAATCTGCGGCCCTGGCCGACGTGCAGCCGGCCTTGGCGCGGCCGTCGGGCTGCTGCAAGGCGGAGGCGTTGGCGCAGCCGAGCCTGGCGCCGCGCAGGTCGGCCCCGGTGAGGTTTGCCCCGTCGAGCCGCGCCCCGGTCAGGTCGGCTTGGCGCAGATCGGCGCGGTCGAGTCTCGCAAAGCGCAGGTCGCGTCCGCGCAGGCTGATGGTACGTGTGCCGATGAGTGCCTTGTCTGAGACGAGGCTCGCGTCCGCAAGCGCCAGATGGCGGGGAAACACCCCGAGCAGCGGCGCGCCGGGGCTGGCGGCGGCGCCAGGGACAGTCGCAGGGGCGATGGCCGCCACCGTAACGAAGGCCGCCCCCGCGACGGTCGCCAGGCCGAAGGCGACGCTGCCGGGGTTCTTGAGCACCAGACGCAGGAGGGCGCGGAAGAACGACGTCTCCGCCCGCAACAGAAACACGCCGGCCAGCAGCACCACGGCCAGGTCCGCAAGCACGATGCCCGCCTGCACGGCGGTGACCGTGGCGTTGTGGAAGGGCAGGAAGGCAACCTGGAGGTAGACGAGCAGGGCCAGCGGCAGCAGCAGCAGGGTGAGCCATCCGAGCACGTGCAGGATGGCCCCGACCACGCGGCTGCGCTCGGGGCCGGCGATGGCCTGCACGTGGAAGAAGCTGTCGACCTCCAGCCGCAGGGGGTGGGAGCGCAGGTCGGTGCTCTCCAGCAGGCGCACCGCGTCGTCGAACTCGGCTGCCTTGCGCGCCAGCAGCACGAACTGGGCGATGACGGCCAGATGGGCCAGCGCCAGAAGGGCGGGCGCGCCCACAAAGAAGCGGGCGAGGTCGATGCGGGTCTGCAGCAGCGGCAGGGCGATGCCGGCATCGAGCAGCAGATCGCGATGGGTCAGCGCGCCGACGGCGAGCGCCAAGTAGGCCATGAGGCCCAGGAACAGCAGCCAGACCGCATTGGTGCGCGCCGCCGCTGTGTTGAGCGCGTCCAGCAGACTATACGGATTGACCGGCGTCTCCGCGTCGAGCGCCGTGCGGGTAGCGTCGTCCATGGCCAGTGTCCCAGAGCCGAAGGTGCTTCCCTAGCATGGGCGAATGGCCAATGGCCAATGGCGAATGGAGGGCAAAAGGGTGAGATGGTGAGTGGTGAGATGGTGAGTTTGGGTGGTGCTTGTGGCGACCGGCACGTGACACGTGTAAGCGTCGAGTTCTGTCGCCCACCGGCCTCCATTGGCGACAACCCTAATCTCACCACTCACCACTCACCACTCACCATCTCACCTACTGACGCCGCGCCGCCGCTCTGCTTAACTGCCGCCCTGGCAGACGGCACCCGCAGCGGGAGAGGTTGGCGATGAAGGCGATGCTGAGCAGGCGGGTGGGCGGCCCGGAGACCTTGGAGCTGGCGGAGCTGCCCGATCCCACACCCGACGCCGGCGAGGTCGTCATCGCCGTCAAGGCCTGCGGGGTGAACTACCCCGACAGCCTCATCGTCGAGGACCGCTACCAGTTCAAGCCGCCGCGGCCGTTTGCACCGGGCGGCGAGGTTGCCGGCCTGGTGGAGGCGGTGGGCGCGGGCGTCACCGCCTGCAAGCCGGGCGACCGCGTGATCGGCTCGCTCACCTGGGGTGGCATGGCCGAGAAGGTAGCGCTGCCGGCGACGCGCTGCACGCCGATGCCTCCCAATATGCCGTTCGACGAGGCGAGCGCGCTGGTGCTCACCTACGGCACCTCGATCCACGCCCTCAAGGACCGGGCCCAGCTCAAGGCGGGCGAGACGCTGCTGGTGCTGGGTGCGGCCGGCGGGGTCGGGCTGTCGGCGGTGGAGCTCGGCAAGGCATCCGGTGCGCGGGTGGTCGCGGCGGCCTCCTCAAAGGAAAAGGTGGACCTCGCCAGGAAGCACGGCGCCGACGCGGGTGTGGTTTATCCGCCGGGGCCCTTCGACAAGGCCGGCGCCAGGGTGCTGGCAGACCTCTTCAAGGGCGCCTGCGGCGAGAAGGGCGCCGATGTGATCTACGATCCCGTAGGCGGCGACTACTCGGAGGCGGCACTGCGGGCGATTGCCTGGCAGGGACGCTTCCTGGTGGTGGGTTTCCCGGCCGGCATCCCGCGGCTGCCCCTCAACCTGACGCTGCTCAAGGGCTGCCAGGTGGTAGGCGTGTTCTGGGGCGGCTTCGCGCAGCGCGACCCCAAGGCCAACGCCGCCAACATCGCCGAGCTGATGCAACTCTATGCCAAGGGCACCATCAGGCCGCTCGTCTCGGAACGCTACCCGCTCTCCCGCGCCGGCGAGGCGATCGCCCGCCTGGCGGGCCGCCAGGCCATGGGCAAGATCGTCGTGACCATGGATTGAGGGGGGGCGCTGTTCTCGTATGTCCGTTGTGACGCGGTGGTGGTGGATCCGGCACGCACCGGTGCCCGATAGCGGTCGCATCTATGGGCAGAGCGATCTGTCCTGCGACTGCAGCGACAGGGCGATCTTCGCCGCCCTCGCCGCGGCGCTTCCGGCCGGGGCGATATGGGTGACCAGCCATCTCCGACGCACCGTCGAGACGGCGCGGGCCATCCACGCCGCCGATCCGCTGAAGTTCGGCGGCGTCGAGCCGACGGCCCTGCCCGAGCTGGCGGAGCAGCATCTGGGCGATTGGCAGGGTCTCGACCGCAAGGTGTTCTACGCCGAGCGCAAGGTCGGCACGCAGGCCTTCTGGTTCGCCCCTGCCGACGAGCGGCCGCCCCGCGGCGAGAGCTTCGCGGACCTCGTGGGCCGCGTCGCACCCGCCATCGAGCGCCTTACCCGCGGCCACAGCGGCCGCGACATCGTCGCCGTGACGCACGGCGGCACCATCCGCGCCGCGCTGGGCCACGCCTTGCGCATCCCGCCCCAGTCCGCCCTCGCCTTCGCCACCGACAACTGCGCATTGACCCGCCTCGACCATCTGCCAGGGGCCGACGGCTTCGGCCTGTGGCGCGTGGTGATGGTCAACCGGCGCCCTTCGTCGCGCGTGGAGCCCGCAGCGGTTCCGACGGCGTGAGAGGTGAGGAATCCCCTCTCCCCGCTCTTCAGCGGGGAGAGGGTTAGGGTGAGGGGCGGCCACAGGGGAAGCGCCATCCGCAGCGGGCGGTCGTGTTTATACAATGTGTGCGGACGTTCACCGCCTCCAGAGGCTTGTAGAGGCGTGTCCCCGAGAGGGCAGCGCCCTTTGCTGCCCCTCACCCCGGCCCTCTCCCCGCAAGCGGGGAGAGGGAGACCGCGCGCTCCCCTACCACTTGCCCGTATTCGGCATCGACGCCCACGGCTCGGCCTTGGGCTTGGCCTCGCCCTTCTGCAGCAGCTCGATGGAGATGTTGTCGGGCGAGCGGATGAAGGCCATGCGGCCGTCGCGCGGGGGGCGGTTGATGGTGACGCCGGCCTTGGCCAGGCGGTCGCAGGTGGCGTAGATATCGTCCACCTCGAACGCCAGATGGCCGAAGTTGCGGCCTTCTCCGTAGGTCTCCGGGTCCCAGTTATGGGTCAGCTCCAGCAGCGGGGCCTTCTCGGCGGTGGCGCGGCCCGCATCCTCGGGCGCCGCCAGAAAGACGAGCGTGTAGCGCCCGGCCTCGCTCTCCGTGCGCCGTACCTCGCGCATGCCGAGCTTGTTGCAGTAGAAGTCGAGGCTCCTGTCAACGTCCGTGACGCGAACCATGGTGTGGAGATAGCGCATGCGTTGCCTCCTTTTGGACCTATTTCCGGATCTATGTCTGGCGCCGTGGGCGCGCCCGAGCAGCTCGCTGCGGCTCAAGGCCCAGTCATGGGGCCCAGTCATGCGGCCGATCATAGCGACGCCCCGCCGCTGAACAACCTGCGGATAACCCCCCGCCTCAGGCCGTGGGGGTCGAGCGCTAAGCGTTGTCGCAGCAATGCGAATCGAAATCACCGCCAGCCCTGTGAATAAAATGCCCCGCATTCTGCGAATCAGGGCTGCTCTTAACTCGCGCGAGTTATCAACAGAGGCTGTTTCCGATGTGGCGTGGTGCAATAA
>JBAPMW010000960.1:0-2994 GCA_049278815.1 Hyphomicrobiaceae bacterium | reverse complement strand
GAACAACGGTGTAGCGCATCGCTTTCTCCTCCAAGCCTTGCTTACCACAAAGTTGGCGTGTGATGCAGCTGTGTTCCGGGTTGGTCGTCTCTACTCCCACACCGAGTCATCTCGGTGCGAACGTTGTCGGTATTCATCGTGCTCTAACCGACAAGTCTACAATTCCATATCCCTCTCCGTCGGCCGCCAGGCGCTGAAGCGGCGGTCGAGGCGTACCAGGATGGCGTTGATTGCGAGCACCAGCGCGGTGGACACCACCACCCCGGCGAACACGCCGGTGGTGTCGAAGTTCTGGCGCGAGTTCTCGATCAGGAAGCCCAGTCCCGCGTCGCCCACCAGGAACTCGCCGATGATGGCGGCGCTGACGGCGCGCGGCAGGGCGATCTTGAGGGAGGCGAAGAAGAACGGCAGCAGCGAGTTCCACACCACCTCGCGCGAGATGGACGCCTCGCTGGCGCCCGCCACGCGGGCCATGTTGATCAGCCGCCGGTCGACGTTTCTGATGCCGGCGAACACGGCGATGAACACGGGGTAGAACACCAGCAGGCCCACCAGCCACAGCTTCGGCGCATCGTCGATGCCGAACCACAGGATGAACAGGGGCACCAGCGCATACTTGGGGACGCCCACCGACGCCATGATGTAGGGCTCGACGGCACTGGTGAGCCGCGGCAGCCGCCTCAGGATGAACGGCAGCGCCACGCCGAAGAAGCAGCCGATGGCAAAGCCGATCCCCGCCAGCCGCAGCGTGACGTAGATGTGCCCCAGCAGGGTTCCCGTCTGCACGTCCTCGTAGATGCGCTGGGCCACCTTGACGGGATCGGCGATGTAGAGCGGCCCCGCCCGGTCGGCCCCGACATTCCAGGCGGCGAGGAGCGCCAAGGCGAGGCCTATCCGTCCCAGGGTGACCGCGTACTGCCGCCACTTGACGGGTGCTGCGGGCTCGGCGAGGTCGAGCGTGCCTTGGGTCGTGCTCATTGCACCTGTGCCCTGATGGCCTGATAGAGGCTGCCGAAACCGGGGTGACCCATGATGCCGCGAATATCGCGCGGCCGCGGGATGGTGATGGCGTGCTCGCCGGCCACCTGTGCCGGGGCGCGCGACAGCACCAGCGTGCGGTCGCCGAGCGCGATCGCCTCGGCGATGTCGTGGGTGACGAAGATGATGGTCTTGCGGCCGAGGTTCCACAGCCGCAGCAGGTCCTCCTGCAGCTGCATGCGCGTCTGCGCGTCGAGGGCGCCGAACGGCTCGTCCATCAGGATCACCGGCGGGTCGTAGACCAGCGTGCGGATCAGGGAGGCGCGCTTGCGCATGCCGCCCGACAGCTCGTGCGGGTAGTGCCTCTCGAACCCTGCCAGCCCCACCGCCCCGATCAGCTTCTCCGCGTGCGCCCGCGTCTCGTCATTGAGTCTGCCCTGCACCCGGAGGGGGAACAGCACGTTCTGCAGCGTCGTGCGCCAGGGCAGCAGGTTGTCCTCCTGCGTGACGTAGCCGATCTTGCAGGCGAGACCTGGGTTGAGCGCCTTCGGATCGTTGACGGGGGCCGCCTGCGACTGGAAGCGCACCGTGCCGCTGCTCGCGGTGTCGATCTGGGCGATCATGTTGAGCAGCGTCGTCTTCCCCGAGCCCGACGGACCGATGATGGTGAGGAACTCGCCGTCGCTGACCGAGAAGCTCAGGCCCTGGATCACCCACGCCGGCGCATCGCGCCCGGCACGGCTGGCAAAGCGCTTGCCGAGGTCGCGCACTTCCAGAAGGGGCTCGGCGTCGGCGGTCATGGTTGCAGTCATGGGTCAGCTCCCGAGCTCGGCGTTGGCATCGGCAGGCGGGCGCCAGCGCAGCAGCCAGCGCTCCACCATGTCGATGCTCAAGTTGCCGAGGAAGACGATGAGGGTGACGGCCACCAGGGCGACGAAAACGCCGGTGGTGTCGAAATTGTTGGCGCCCAGCTGGATGAGATAGCCGAGCCCGCGGTTGGCGGAGATCAGCTCGGCGATCACAGCGCCGCCGATCGAGTAGGGCATGGCGATGCGGAAGCCCGTGAAGATGTAGGGCACTGCACCTGGGAACACGATGTGCCGCGCCACCGCCCGCTCGCTCGCGCCCGCCACCTGCGCCATCTGCACGAGCTTGGCATCAAGCGCGCGGATGCCGGCCAGCGCGCTGAAGTAGACGATGAAGAACACCGTGATCGCCACCAGCGCGATCTTGGATTCGATGCCGATGCCGAACCACAGAATGAAGAGCGGAGCGAGTGCCAGCTTCGGCGCCCCGTAGCCGCCCACCATGAACGGGTCGATGATGGCGGTCACCATCGGCAGCCGGCGCAGCAGGAAGGGCAGGGCCGCGGCGGGGATGGCGCCGAGGAAGAAGCCGGCGGCCGCCGCGAGCAGGGTATAGGAGGCGTGCACGAGAATCTGCCCCTGCAGCTGCCCCTGCAATCCCATGTCGCCGGGCCGCGTCATCGCGCCCAACGCCGAGTCGGACCAGATGGGCCCCAGCACGTAGCCGAGCGCTTGCCACAGGTCGCTCCAGACGGCGGTGCCGAGGCGGGTGGCCACGCCCCACGGCGATCCCACCCAATAGGCACCGAATGCCGCCCAGAGGCCCATCCAGATCGCGATCAGCGCGACGAGGACGAGCAATCGGTCGCTGCGGGAGCGCAGCGCACCTCCCGGTTGCGGCGGGCGCAGCTCGGCAGGATCGGAGCTGTCGATGATCCGGACGGGCATTTCCCCTCCTGACGCTTGCGCGAGACCGGAGCCGCTGAGGCCGACCGTCGCGTTACGTGCTTCTGAAGTTTCTTGTATATGAAGCGCTGACACGCACGATAGATCGAGCGGAGCAGATGTTCAAATGCTGGCTGTCATCGCCAGAGCGGCAACAGGCTCCAAACGACGGCAGGCAGGGCAGAGAAGGTCGCAACGATCCTCGCCATTCCCTCGCAGACCCTGCCACCGGCAACGTTGCCCAAGACGTGGGCTTCTTCAAGAC
>JBAPMW010000959.1:0-2589 GCA_049278815.1 Hyphomicrobiaceae bacterium | reverse complement strand
GGATCGCGATCAGCACGTAGACGCTGACCGCGATCCAGATCTGCGTGCGCACCGCGTTCTCCGACGTCCCAAAGAACGACTTGATGCTCAGGTTCTGCTTGATCCACTTGAAGAACAGCTCGATCTGCCAGCGGCATTTGTAGAGATCGGCGATGGTCCGCGCCGGCAGCGTGACGTTGTTGGTGAGGAACACGAGGCGCTTGCCGGTGTTGGGATCGCGGTAGCTCACGCGGCGGAGCCGATCGGGATAGCGCGCCCGCGACCTGGGTACGGCCAGCCGGATGGTCTGATCGGCCTCGATCCCGGTCGGCTCCTCGACCGGGCGCGATGAGATGCGCCGCCACTTGACGCTCGTCTTGGACCTGACCACGAAGAAGGCCGCCGCCCGCGCCAGCCGATTGAGCCGGCCGAAGTCTACAAAGCCGCGGTCCATCACGTAGATCGCGCCAGCTTCCGGCACGATCGCGTCCAGGATGTCGCTGTCGAAGGACTTGCCGTCGTCGATGTGGATGAAGGTCGGGATGTTTCCTCTCAGGTCGAGCTGCGTGTGGAGCCGTACGGCCCCCTTGGTCCGCTTGAACTCGGCCCAGGGGAACAACGACAGGCACAGCTCGATGTTGGTGGTGTCCAGCGCGTAGGCGGTCCCCTCCAGCTCGGCGCCGAACGGCTCTCGCGCATAGAGATTGCGCGCTTGCGCAATCAGCGCCTGCGTGAACGTCGCATAGAGGCGCCAATCGCGTCCTTCGTTGGCTTCGGCCAGCGTCGAGCGGGCGCCGTGGCCGCGCAGCCCCATGTGATAGAGCTTGACCGACTGTGCCTCGAGGCAGGTGACCGTGTCGCGCAGGCTCTCGCGGAAGGTCAGCTGGGCGAAAGCCATGCACCGCAGCTGGTCCTGGCAGGCGAAGCTCTTGACGCTGCGATCGCCCTTGAAGCGGGCGACACAGCGCCGGAACGTGTGCATCGGCAGATGATCCATCAGCTGCGCGAATACGAGCTTTCCCTCGTACATGGCCGGCTCCCCGCTGCCGTATCGGACAGCGAAGCTGGCGGGAGTCGCAAACCTAACTCAAGTCGATGACACCCCTCTCGGTCATGGATTATAATGCCACCTCAACGGTCTGCGGAGTCCGTCTGCCCACGGATTCCGGACAGTAGTGGTGTCAGACCCTCTGGGCCCTCTGGGTCTGACTGACACCGTTGCACCACCTGCAAGCCAGGCTTGCCGACACAGGAGGCATCGAGAGGATGCGTTGTGCATGAGCGATAGCTCCCAAAGCAGCAGCCCGAAAACCCCGGCTCCTGCACGTCCCGCATCGACCGTCGTGATCCTGCGAGATGCCCCCGGCGGCATCGAGGTGTTCATGGTGGTGCGCCACCACGAGATCGATTTCGCCTCCGGCGCGCTGGTGTTTCCCGGCGGTAAGGTGGACGCCGAGGACGCAAGCGAGGCGTGGGGCGAGCTGGCGGCTGCGGCTCCGGCCACACCGGACCGCTCGTTCCTGGTGGCCGGCGGGCGCGAGACCTTCGAGGAGGCCGGCCTGGTGCTGGCGCGCCTCCGGAATACCGTGGAGCTGGTCGATGCCGCCACCGCCGACCGGCTGGTCGCGGCGCATCGCACCCGCCTGCTGGGAGGCGAGATGAGCTTCATCGACGTTGTGCGCGATGCAGGGCTGACGCTGGCGCTCGACATGCTGGTGCCGTTCGCGCACTGGATCACGCCGGAGCCGCTGCCCAAGCGCTTCGACACCCATTTCTTCCTGGTGGCGGCGCCGGTGAGCCAGCTCGGCGCCCACGACGGCGCCGAATCCGTGGAAGGCTTATGGATCACCCCGCGCCAGGCGCTCGCCGAGGCCGAGGCCGGGAGCCGCACGCTGGTGTTCGCCACGCGCATGAACCTCACCAAGCTGGCGCGCTACGCGTCCGTGGCAGAGGCCGTGGCGGCGACGCGCGCCAAGCCGGTCGTGACCGTGGTGCCGAGGGTCAAGCGCACGCCCGAGGGCCGCTGGCTGCAAATCCCCGCCGAGGCCGACTACGGCATCACGGAGGTGTTCGTGAAGGAGGGATCGACGTTCGGGCGGTCGGCGTCGCGGGCGTGAGACTGGGCAGCTGTGTTCCCAAGTCGGTAACAATATGGATTGAATGCCGCGGATTGGCGGCCGATGTTCCGGTTCGGGAGCGTAAGGCTTGGGCAGCAGCCGCTTTGCGCGATCGAGGGGCTTTGGCCCTATCCAGCACCGCCTTCTTCCCAGGTGAGGTGCCACCTTCGGTGACGCTGCCATCGTCGCATCTCTGTCTGCCGCGGAATACGCTGCGTGACTCAGTGGCTGCGTGCGTGTGATGGGCTAGCCGACCGCGGCTCCTGATACGGATGCAAGATGGTCGGCGCCATTCGCCAAGGCGACCGTCTCTAGTTCTTCACCGCCTTTGGTTGGATGCCGGGATCGTCCACCTCCAACCACCGCTCGGGAAAGGCGCTGTCGTGTAGATGTACGACCAAGTGCACGTCAGGCGTTCGGGCCGCCTTCGTCTCGATATGCCTGAGCACCCCGCTCAGTGCAACGAAGGTGCCCTTCTGAAGCGGCTTTCTAG
>JBAPMW010000958.1:0-2215 GCA_049278815.1 Hyphomicrobiaceae bacterium | reverse complement strand
CGCGGGGATGACGGCTGCGGTGAGGCTGTAACCTTGCCAAGGGCGTCATTCCCGCGCAGGCGGGAACCCAGACCACCTCTCCACGCAGGATCGCCGGAAGCTCAAGCGCAACCCCGCCGCAAGCTCGCTCCCGCCCGGGGAGCCACGTGCGGTGCTGAGTGCAGGCGTTGGGCTGTCCCGCGAACTCTGAATTGCTCTCCACTAACGCCATTCCGGCGCCATCGGCGGCGCAGTCAATCCACAGTCAAGGGCCGCGATCGGCCTGCGGCAGGCTTTCCCGTCACATGCGAATCGGGAAGATGAGGGCGCGACAGCACCAGCTGGTCGCGCGCACCAAATCTCGGGCGCATCGAGGGGAGCTTTCCGCATGGCGAAGAACAAGACAGCCGGCGACGACAGGCGCGTCGGTGCCGTCAAGGGGCGTTCGCAGATCAAGAACGAGGTTACCGGCACCTGGACCAAGCGCGCCGACAAGACCGGCAAGTTCATGGACGTGAAGGCCGATCCGAAGCCGTTCAAGGGCGTGCGCAAGGCGAAGGCGAAGGCGGGCTGAAGGTGCAGGGCGTAGGTTGGGTCAAGCGCAGCGCAGACCCAACACATTGGCTAGCGCTTCGCCTTTGATTGTGTTGGGTCTTCCCCCGGCCTGCGCCGGGGTCGACCCAACCTGCTCGCTGCTCGGCATGAGCGGCCGGAGGTCTTTTCGTCTTGGCTCAACCGCTTCCCGCCTTCGGGGCTTCGCCCGTTCGCGTGCGCTGCATGCGACGGTAGAAGCCCCCCTTTCCAAGGTCGATGCGGTGCCGGCACACCGAGCGCAGCTCGTTGCTGTGCCCGCCGAAGCCGGCGTGGATGACGTGCTTGCCGCGCATCTCCTGCACGAACTCCACGGCGGGGATGAAATCGCTGTCCTCCGTAACGAGGATGGCCACGTCGTAGAGCTCGAAGGTGGCGTCGCCGATGAGGTCGGTGGCGATGCGGGTGTCGAGCGTCTTCTCGGGCGCGATGGGGATGCCGCCGGAGGTGTACTGGGCGCTCATGAGCTGGTCCTCCTTGGGGGTGCGCCGGTAGACCGGTACCATGGTGCAACCCACCACGTTGCGGATCTCGTGCGTCAGCTCCAGCTTGTGAGCGGCATTCTCCTGGCGCCACCTCTCGACGGTCTCGCGCCTGAGCCGGATCGGCAGCGCCAGCTTGGAGGGGGCGGCCTGCTCAAGGTTGAGCATCGTCTCAAGCAGGGTGAAATAGCTGTCCTCGAACAGCGTGCCGTAGACGTGCATGCCGCGGTAGACGACGGCCCCGGGCGCGCGGCGCATCTTCCTCTGCCACTCCTCCACCTGCTCCAGCAGCACCGCCGGCAGGACGTGCCAGTCCACGTCGTGCTCCAGGGCGCGCTCGCCGCGGTGGGCGGTCTCGTTCCAGCTGGTGATGAAGTTGGAGTGGTCGATGTAGATCCGCACCTGGGTGTGGTGGCCGGTCCGGAAGCGCCGGATCTGCAGCTTCAGCTCCTCCGAGGCGGCAGTGGCGCGGCGCGCGAAGGCGTCGATCTCGCCGATCTCGCGGGCCTTGCGCGTGGCTGCGGCGGACATGAGGTAGATGGCGTCCACCTCGCTGCTCGCCGCCCGTCGGCGGCGCAGGGCGAGAACGGCGAGCACGATGACGGCGGCGAGAAGGGCTGCCGCCCACGCCAGCGGCGCGGCGGCGAACGCGGCAACGAGGCCATGCGATATTCGTTCGAGGAGCGCCTGCAGCGCGTCCATCGCGGCGCTCTCCAGATAGAGCTGATGCACCCGAGAGGCCGCCCTTGCACTCCAGGGCCGTGCGGCGAGCCGCAACGGCGTCAGGGAGGCTAGGCGGCGTACCGGCGGGGTTCAAGGCAACCGAGGCGCGCAGACACGCTGTTTCCCTGTTGCATGGCCGATTTGCCACGGTGGTCCTCCGTGTTACCGACGGGCCACGCCCTACCGCAGGAGCCAACTGAATGCCCTGCGCAGCTCCGCGGAGCCGTCGCGCGCATAGCAGCGGCCGTGTGCAAGGACGATGCGCTCCGGCCGCCAGCCGACCATCGTCTCGACGGCTCGGCGCAGCGTCTCCTTCGGATAGGTCGTCCGCATGTCGCGGGGCATGCTGCCGTTGGGGTCGAGCGCGCCGGCCAGACGGACAAGGCAGCGCGTGGCGCCGCCGAGCCTGCCGGGCTCGAAATTCTCGATCAGGTCGGTGA
>JBAPMW010000957.1:0-9016 GCA_049278815.1 Hyphomicrobiaceae bacterium | reverse complement strand
CTGCACGCCAGCAATACGTCGGCCAGCTGATCACGTTCTTTGAGAAGCAGATCGCGGCCTCGATCAAGCGCGGGCCGCTTGCCCGCATGACCATCGGCAAGACCTCCGCCCGAATCGACGCCGTCGAGCTCGACAGCGTGCGCCGCCCGGCGGCAGCGATGATCGAGCGCATCGTCCGCTCCTACTACGATGCGCCGGAAGACCGCATCGAGATGGGCATCCACGTCTCGCTCGGGCTCGCCTGCACCATGCCGGCGGAGCCGCACGCCATCGTCCTGTCGCTCGCCGAGCCGGTGATGATCGCCGATGAGATGCGCCACCGGCTCTACATCGAGCCCTTCGCCTTTGACCCGAGCCTTGCGCCCCCGGGCAAGTCGGTCGTGAAGGTAGTGATGGCGACGAGTTACGCCTGGGAGGAGCTCCACCGCACGCCCGAGCGCTACAGTGAGGAGAAGCACCGCATCTCTGAGAGCGTGATCCGCCTGCTCGACAGGCACTTTCCCAGACTGCGGCAACAGATTGAGATGGTCGACGTCGCCACGCCGATGACGACCTTGCGCTTCACCGGCAACGGCCACGGCTACCGCTCGCCGATGTCCAGCATGGCACTGGCGCTCTTCACGGGACGCCGCTTGAGCCAGAGCCTGCCAGGGCTGGCGAACTTCTATATGGTCAGACAGTGGGCAGGCGTCCCCGGGGCGCCGATGGTAGCCGCCATGGGACGTGACGTCGTGTACGATATCTGCCGCAGCGACCGCCGCACGTTCAGGACGGCACCCGCGGGGGCTTGCGAACCGCATCCCGCTTCCGCCCGTGAATCTGCGGTGCAATAGTCCCGCAGCCCTGACTCTCTAATCGAGTACGCGGCCACTGCGGCGTTGGCGAGCATTGACCGACGTTGGCTCGCAAACTCGGTCTCGATTTTCCGGTGCTGCTGTCGCTCGCAAGGACGCCAATAGCGCATTGCTCCGCGATATCGGTCTCCGTTGTCTCACGAAGGCAGGACGGTCGTGAGGCCGACGTATGTCGCGATCAGAGCAATGACGGCCAGGGCGCTGGCACTGCCCACGATGCGACCGATCTTGCGGCCTCCGCGCATACGTCCTGAGCCCCGCCGTGCGCTCGCCTTCGGCCTCCTCGCGCGAGCGCCACCCGCGCTCCAGCCCGATCAGCAGGCCGATCGCCAGCGCCACACCCAAGCGGCGAAACAGCTCGTCCTGGTCCATCGTAGGTCGGTTGACTTCAATCTCAAGCGTGCAGGTGTGGCAGCACCTTTCACGCTGCTACACCTTCAGAGCCTACACAAGCATCTCGGCTTCGCCGCAGCCAAGGGTTTGACCTTCATCAAAGACAGAATCGGTGTCTCCCTTTCCGCTTGGCGGAGCAGATCAGCAGCAGTTCCACGTTTTGAAGATCCAGCCAGCGCTCAGCCTCCGGAGGTCCTAAACATGGCAAACACCGCGCACCTGGTCGTTGCAAGCGATCTCACCGGAAGAGCATTTATCCTCTGCAGAGAGCAATGCAGCTCAAGGCCGAGTCGGGCTGCCAAGTGACTGTTCTGCATGTGGTTGAACACGGTCTGACAGCTCACATTAGAGAGCGCCGTGCTGCTGAAGCGCTCGACGAGCTGACGAGGTGGAAGGATACGGTGCCCGAGCTGAGCCAGATCGCGCTGAACGTCAAGGTTTCTTTGGGTGATCCGTTCGCCACGATCCTCGAGGCCATTCATGCTGAGCTGCCCGACCTCGCCATCGTCGGCCAGCCAGGTAAGCCCAACCTCAAAGAATTCTTCACGGGGACGACCGCCGAGCGGGTGATGCGGTTAGCGAGCGCCCCGTTCTTATGGTGAACCAGCATGCGAGCGGGCCTTACAAACGGGTTCTGGTCGCCGCGGATTTCTCAGAGGGTGCAAGACGGGCTCTGGAGTGTGCATGCCGAGCTCCGGTTGGTCCATGCCTGGCAAGCGCCAGTGTGGGGCCGGGCCTCGGACGGCCGGGCAGCCGACGAAGCCAATCAGCGCCTGCGCGCTCAGGAGGAGCAACAACTCCGGCGTTTCATAGGGCCAGCGGCAGCTTATCGTCGCCTTCCGCTAGACTTCGGGCTAGACATCGTCGATGATGAGCTGTGGGGCTGGGGGGCAAACTGCCGATCGCCATAGGGCGAGACCATGCACCCGCACGACATGCGATGGCCGATGTTCAACCGTGTGCTGCAACAAGCCCAGCGCATGGAGGACATGATGAAGCGCCTGGGCGTCGATCCAGGTCTGGCTGCGCGACAGGAGCAGGGGAGGGCTTTTCCGCGAGCCCGAACCATCTGCCTTCTGTGTCCGTCAGCTAGGCGATGCAAGCGCTGGCTGGCGCAGGCCAAAGGCAACCCCGAGCCTCCCGACTTCTGTCCGATCACGTCTTTCTTTGCCTCCTGCCACCGGCAGCACACCTCCCTCGTCCACACCGAAGATCCGATTGATCGCGATCAAAGCAAGTTGCCTGCCTATGGCTGCATTGATGTGGCCGGTTGACGTCCCTAGAGTGACCAAAACGGGATTGTGCTCCATGAACGGCGCTTCGACCGTAACGGCGGCTGACCGGCGCCGCGCCTTGTGGCTCTCGACGATCGCCTTCACCGTCTGCTTCGCGGTTTGGACGATCTTCTCCATCATCGGTGTGCAGATCAAGGATGACCTGGACCTCAACGACACCCAGTTCGGGCTGCTGGTCGGCGCGCCCATTCTCACGGGGGCGGTTGTCCGAGTGCTGCTCGGCATCTGGACAGATCAGTTCGGTGGGCGACTCGTCTTCACGCTGGTGATGCTTGCCTCCGCGGCGGCGACCCTTCTCCTCTCGTACGCGTCCACCTATCCACTGATGCTGGCCGCCGCCCTCGGTGTCGGCATTGCCGGCGGATCGTTCGCCGTCGGCGTCGCCTACGTGTCGCGCTGGTACGAGTCGGCGAGGCAAGGAACCGCCCTCGGACTGTTCGGTCTTGGCAACGTGGGCGCGGCGGTGACCCATTTCGCCGCCCCACTGGTGATGCTGGCCTTCGGCTGGCAATCCGTCGCCCGCCTGTGGGCCATCGTGCTTGCCGGAACGGCGATCGTGTTTTGGCTCGTCGCCCGCGACGATCCCTTCACCGCTGCCCGCCGGGAAGGCAAGGTAACCTCGGTTCCACTGAGCCAGCGGCTTGCGCCCCTGAAGCAGCTTCAGGTGTGGCGCTTCTCGCTCTACTATTTCTTCACGTTTGGCGCCTTCGTCGCGCTCGCTCTGTGGCTGCCACGCTATTACATGGGTGTCTACGATCTGCCTCTGGCGACTGCGGGTATTCTGGCCACTGCGTTCTCCCTCTCGGGCAGCGTCTTTCGCGCGCTCGGCGGCTGGCTCTCCGACCGGTACGGGGCGCGCTTCGTCATGTACCTGGCGCTGGGTGCGGCCGTGGCCGTCACCTTCGTGGCCTCCTATCCGCAGACAGAGTACATCGTTCGCGGAATCCAGGGCGACATCCGCTTCTCGTTCGGCATCGGCCTCGCGCCGTTCGTCATGCTGACCGTTGTCCTCGGCTTCTTCATGTCGCTCGGCAGCGCCGCGGTCTACAAGCACATCCCGGTCTACTACCCCGATAACGTGGGCTCGGTCGGCGGCCTCGTCGGCATGATCGGCGCGCTCGGCGGCTTCGTTCTGCCGATCTCCTTCGGTATCATGAACGACCTGCTCAACGTCTGGACCAGCTGCTTCATGCTCCTGTTCGGCTTGGTCGCCACCGCGTTGATCTGGATGCACTTCGCCATCCGGCTCATGGAACGGCAGAAGATCCCCGAGCTGCGCGGACCGAAGTACCTGCCGGAGTTGGAACAGGCGCTCGAAGCAAGCCGGAAGGCCGCGGCAGCCGCCGAGCCCGCCGGCCAGGCTCTCGCTCGCGCGGCCACCGCCTCGAAAACAAGCGCGCAGGCAGGAGGAGGCATGCGTTCATGATGATGCTGCGCGTCGAACGTGCACGACATGACGATCTCAAGCGGCTGCACCCGGCCTACTTCGCGATCGTCATGGCGACCGGAATACTGGCCCTGGGCATGCACGAGCATTCTGTGCCGGTGCTGCCAGGCATTTTGTTCTGGCTCAACGTACTGTTGTTTGTCGCGCTTTGGGGAGCGCTGATCGCGCGCGCCATCGTCTACCGAAGCGAGTTTGCGGCGGATATCCAGAGCCATAGCCGTGGCGTCGGCTTCTTCACGGTCGTCGCCGCGACCGCCGTGCTGGGAATTCAGCTGTTCGTGCAGATGCAGGCGGTCGGTCTCGCAACGGCCCTTCTCGTTGCGGCCGGCTTGCTTCTCGTCACATGCAACTACGGCATCCTGACCCTGCTAACGGTGAAACCGAAGAAGCCGACGATTGTCGACGGCCTGAACGGCGGCTGGCTGGTCTGCATTGTCGCCACTCAAGCGGTGTCGAGACTGATCGTGATGGTCGCTTCGACCGCATCTCCAGAGAGCAGTCAGCCACTCGTGTTCGTCGCCTTGGTCCTCTGGCTGGGAGGAGGGGCCCTCTATCTCTGGATCATGACGCTGATCTTCTTTCGCTACACTTTCCTGCCGATGCAGCCGACCGACCTGACGCCACCCTACTGGATCAACATGGGTGCAGTCGCCATTTCGGCTCTCGCCGGCACGACGCTGATCGAGCATGCGGATTTGTCGCCGGTTGTTTCCGACATTCTCCCTTTCATCAAGGGCTTCATGCTTTTCTTCTGGTCCATCGGCAGCTGGTGGATTCCAATGCTGCTGTTCCTGGGCTTTTGGCGTCATTTTCTATGCGGCGTGCCGCTCAAATACGATCCCTTGTATTGGGGTGCGGTATTTCCGCTCGGGATGTATTCAGTTTCTACCTATCATCTCGGGTCGGTCCTGGACGCGCGCTTCCTGGCGCCGCTTTCGACGCTGTTTCTCGGCATCGCCGCGATTGCCTGGACAGTGACGTTCGTTGGACTGATCGACAGCATTCTATCCAGGTTTCGGTTCGAGCCTCCCGTGGATGCGAACGTGGCGGTGAAGAGCGAGCAGTCGAGCGGGAGCACAACGTGACCGCCACGGGCGCGAACCCAACCGATTCGGTCCGGCAAGCGCAAGCCAGGCCGAGCAGGGGGCGTGCGGAGACTTCTTTGGGGTTGATGAGTCTCTTGCGCGTTGTAAATCTAACGGAGGGAGCGTCGCGCACCCACGCTCGAAGGAACCTGACATGAGCCACTTCCTCGACCGCCTCACCTTCTTCAACCGCATCGACGGCACCTTCGCGAACGGTCACGGCATCACCACGCACGAGGACCGGCGCTGGGAGGACGGCTACCGCAAGCGCTGGCAGCACGACAAGATCGTGCGGTCGACCCATGGCGTAAACTGCACCGGCTCGTGCTCTTGGAAAATCTACGTCAAGGGCGGCATCGTCACCTGGGAGACGCAACAGACCGACTACCCGCGCACACGGCCCGATTTGCCCAACCACGAGCCGCGAGGATGTGCTCGTGGCGCCAGCTACAGCTGGTACCTCTATTCGGGAAACCGGGTGAAGTATCCGTTGGTCCGTTCGCGCTTGCTCAAATTGTGGCGCGAGGCGCGCGAGCTGATGAAGCCGGTCGCGGCCTGGAAGTCGATCGTCGAAAGCCCTCAGAAGCGGGATTCTTATGTTCGCAAACGCGGGCTCGGCGGTTTCGTTCGCTCGACCTGGGACGAGGTCAACGAACTGATCGCGGCAGCCAACGCCTATACGGTCAAGACCTACGGCCCGGACCGGGTGTTCGGCTTCTCGCCGATTCCGGCGATGTCGATGGTGAGCTACGCGGCCGGCTCGCGCTACCTGTCGCTGCTCGGTGGCGTGTCCATGTCGTTCTACGACTGGTATTGCGACCTGCCGCCGGCCAGTCCGCAGACCTGGGGTGAGCAGACCGACGTGCCGGAATCGGCCGATTGGTACAATTCCGGCTTTCTCATCTTGTGGGGCTCCAACGTGCCGCAGACGCGCACGCCCGATGCCCATTTCTACACTGAGGTCCGCTACAAAGGCGCAAAGAGCGTCGTGATCTGCCCGGACTATTCCGAGGCCGCGAAATTCGCCGATCTGTGGCTTTCGCCGAAACAGGGGACCGATGCCGCGCTCGGCATGGCCATGGGCCATGTCATCCTGCGCGAGTTCCACATCGACCGGCAGGCCAAGTATTTCCAGGACTATGCCCGGCAATACACGGACATGCCGATGCTGGTGCGCCTGGTGAAGCAGGGCCAGCACTACGTGCCGGAGCGGTTTCTGCGCGCGTCGGATTTCGGGGAGGGTTGCGGCGAAGCCAATAATCCCGACTGGAAGACGGTCGCCTACGACGAGACGACCGGCGAAATCGTAGTGCCGCGCGGCTCAGTCGGCTTCCGATGGGGTGAGAAAGGCAAATGGAATCTCGAGGAGCGGACTTCGCAGGGTAAGGATACCAAGCTGCGGTTGTCGTTGGCGGGCGTCAAGGACCGCGTCGCCGCCGTCGGCTTCCCGTACTTCGGAAATCGCGAGCACGACCACTTCCTCGGCACCGATCACCCCGGCGTGTTGGTGCGGAATGTGCCAGCCAAGACACTGCAGCTGGTCGAGGGCGAGACGCTGGTCGCCTCAGTCTATGATCTCTTCGTCGCCAACTACGGTGTCGATTGCGGCCTCGGCGGTGAGCATCTCGCCAGGAGCTACGACGATATAGAGCCCTACACTCCCGCCTGGGCCGAAAAGATCACCGGCGTATCGCGCGACAAGATCATCACCACGGCCCGCGAATTCGCCCGCAACGCGGAAAAGACCAAAGGACGGTCGATGGTGATCGTCGGTGCCGGCCTGAACCACTGGTACCACATGGACATGAATTACCGCGGCATCATCAATATGCTGGTGATGTGCGGATGCGTCGGCCAGTCCGGTGGCGGCTGGTCGCATTATGTCGGGCAGGAAAAACTGCGCCCGCAAACCGGTTGGCTGCCGCTTGCCTTCGGCCTCGACTGGAGCCGCCCTCCGCGGCAGATCAACTCGACCTCGGCGTTCTACGCGCACACCGACCAGTGGCGTTACGAGACGCTCGACGTTTCGGAGGTCCTGTCGCCCACCGCCCCGGCAGGGCCATGGGACGGTGCATTGATCGACTACAACGTGCGCGCCGAGCGTATGGGCTGGCTGCCGTCCGCGCCGCAGCTCGAGACCAATCCTCTCGAGGTGGCGAAACAGGCTGCCGCGGCAGGATTGGAGGCCAAGGATTACGTTGCGAAGGCGCTGAAATCCGGCGAACTGAAACTGTCATGCGATGATCCGGACAACCCGGCGAACTGGCCACGCAACATGTTCATCTGGCGCTCCAACCTGCTGGGCGCATCGGGCAAGGGCCACGAGTATTTTCTCAAGCATCTGCTCGGTACCAAGCACGGCGTCATGGGCAAGGACCTTGGCGAGGATGGCAAAAAGAAGCCGGCCGACGTCGTGTGGCACGACCAGGCACCGGAAGGAAAGCTCGACCTGCTCGTCACGCTCGACTTCCGCATGTCGACGACCTGCGTGTACTCGGACGTCGTTCTGCCGACCGCAAGCTGGTACGAGAAGAACGATCTCAACACCTCCGACATGCATCCCTTCATTCATCCGCTGACGGGCGCGGTCGACCCAGTCTGGGAAGCGCGCAACGACTGGGAAATCTACAAGGGCATCGCCAAGGCGTTCTCGCAGGTGGCACCGGAAGTGCTCGGTGTCGAAATGGACGTGGTGCTGACCCCGATCCTGCACGACACGCCGGGCGAGATTGCGCAACCCTTCGATGTGAAAGATTGGAAGAAGGGCGAGGTCGATCCGATTCCCGGCAAGACCATGCCGGCGGTTGCTGTGGTCGAGCGCGACTATCCGAACCTCTACAAGCGTTTCACATCGCTCGGACCACTGATGGCCAAGCTGGGCAACGGCGGCAAGGGCATGAGCTGGAATACCGAGCATGAGGTCGAATTTCTGAAGAACCTCAACGGCGTCGTGACCGAGGAGGGAGCAAGCAAGGGCTTGGCACGCATCGATTCCGACATCGATGCTTGCGAAGTCATCCTGAGCCTCGCGCCCGAGACCAATGGCGAGGTGGCGGTGAAGGCCTGGACCTCTCTCGGCGGTTTCACCGGACGCGAGCACACGCATCTCGCGCTTCCGAAGGAAGACGAGAAGATCCGCTTCCGCGATATCGTCGCGCAGCCGCGCAAGATTATCTCTTCGCCAATCTGGTCCGGCCTGGAGTCGGAGAAGGTTTGCTACAACGCCGGTTACACCAACGTTCACGAGCTGGTCCCCTGGCGCACGCTGACCGGCCGGCAGCAGCTCTACCAAGATCACCTGTGGATGCGGGCGTTCGGTGAGGGCTTCTGCGTCTATCGCCCGCCGATTGACACCAAATCGGTGAAGCCGGTGATCGACCGCAAGCCCAACGGCAATGACGCGGTCGTGCTCAACTTCATCACGCCGCATCAGAAATGGGGCATCCACTCGACCTACACCGACAACCTGCTGATGCTCACGCTCTCGCGCGGTGGACCGTGCGTGTGGATCAGCGAGATTGACGCCAACAAGGTTGGAATCGTCGATAACGATTGGATCGAGGCGTTCAACACCAACGGCGCGTTGGTCGCCCGCGCCGTCGTCTCCCAGCGTGTGAAGCAAGGCATGTGCATGATGTATCATGCGCAGGAGAAGATCGTAAACGTGCCGGGCTCCGAGATAACCGGCCAGCGCGGCTGCATCCACAATTCGGTGACGCGCACGGTGCTGAAGCCGACCCATATGATCGGCGGCTACGTCCAGCAATCCTACGGCTTCAACTACTATGGCACGGTCGGCTCCAACCGCGATGAGTTCGTCATCGTGCGCAAGATGGCGCAGGTCGACTGGCTCGACAAGCCAGTCACGGATCAGCCGGCCGAAATGTCCCGACAGGAGGCGGCAGAATGAAAGTCCGTGCGCAAATCGCGATGGTGCTGAAC
>JBAPMW010000956.1:0-3383 GCA_049278815.1 Hyphomicrobiaceae bacterium | reverse complement strand
GCGCGAGCCCGTGCGCCGCGGCCGCTGCACGGCAGGAGCTGGCCCGCGCCGCCCGGACCGTGCATATGAGCTCGGGCTTGGCGGAGGTCTCGGCCGCGATCACCAGGCTGATGTGCACGAGCGGCGTCGCCATGCTCATGCGCCAGATTGCCATGTGCCTCGCGGAGCTGGTGCGCAGCGCCGAGGTGACCGACCGGACCGAGCTGGACGCCATCGAGGCGCTCATCACAGCGCGGCGCGAGGAGGAGGCCGCCCTCGCCAGGCGTGTGGCGGAGGAGGAGCGGTCGCTCGCCGCCTTCGAGGAGCACGCCGGGGCGCTGCAGGCCTCCTTCGAGGAGGTCGAGGCGCACTTCAGAGGCGTGGTCGCCACCGCCGGCCGCGTTCTGCGCGACCGCCTGTGCGGGCTGGTGCGGGACTTTGCAGCCAGCGAAGCCGACGCGCTGCTGGAGGCACTGGAGGAGAGGCCGCGCCAGTGGACGTGGCGCTGCGACGTGGCGCCCCTGCGTCAGCGGCTGCAGGCTGCCTACATCGCCATCTTCGAGCAGGCCGCCGCCGACATCGACCGCATCGAGCAGGTCCTCTGCCCGCAGCTGAAGCTGATTGTCTCCTCCCTGCTCCCGAGCTACCGCGGCGATCTCCTGGAGGTGGCGGCGTGGCCCGATGGGTTCGCCCCCTCGATGGCGCCGCTCGGCGACAAGGTCACCATGGACCTCGGCGTGTCCTGGTGGGGGCGCTGGTTCGCCACGCGCAGGGCGGCCAGGGAGCGCGTCACTCATCTGCGCTCCCTGATCGAGGAGGACTTCCTCAGGATTTCTGACGGCCTGGCTGACGAGGCGGAGACACACCTCAGACAGCGAATCAATTACATCATGGGTCGGATGCATGCCATCGGCAACGGCCTGCGCGCCGGCGTGGAGCGGCGCAGCGAGGCATTGGCAAGGGAGCGGACGCTGCTCGACGACGCGGAAGATGCGGATGACCTTGAGCGGTTCGAGGCCGAGCAGCGGCAGCGCGCTGACGCCTGTACCGAGCGGCTCAAGGCCTATGCGGCCGTCCTCCGGGAGCTTACCGGGGCGCTTGACCAGTTGGACGACATGCAGGGCGAGAGCAGGCCGCAATGAGCGAGATTGCCGATCTCAGTGCGCCCTGCGACGCGAAGCCTCCGCCGGGAACCTTCGACGAGCCGCCGGCGCCGCGGCCTGCGCGCAAGCCCAGGCCGGTGCGCGTGGCCGTGATCGGCGAGTTCAACAGCGGCAAGACGACGCTTCTCAACGCCCTGCTGGGAGCGGCGGTGCTGCCGGCGAGCTTCATCACCCACACCGCCTACCCCACGGTGCTCCGCTTCGCGCCAAGGCCCACGCTCTCGGCCGAGGTGGCCGGCCGCCGGCGCGTGGCCTTCACCTGGGAGGATCTCGACGGCGCGCCATCGCACCACATCCACCGCGTGCACGTCGGCATGCCCCTCGACCGGCTCAGAACGCTGCACGCCATCGACACCCCGGGGCTTGGGCTCGGCGACCCCGTGCTGGAGGAACGCATCGTCAAGGCGTGCCGCAGCGCGGATCTCGTCATCTGGTGCACGCCCGCCATGCAGGCATGGAAGGCGAGCGAGCAGCATGTGTGGCTCTCCCTGCCGCGATACGTGCGCCGGCGCGGCATCCTCGCCGTTACCTTCATGGACACCCTCACCGCGCCGGCTGACGCCGGGCGGGTGATGGCGCGCCTCCACGCCGTCGCCGGCGACCTGTTCAGCCGCATCGTCACCACCGCCACCCAGGGCGTGGACGAGGTGCTCGCCGCCCAAACCGAGGACGTGGTCGGCTGAGGGTGCGGGGTGGGGTGCCCCCGAGGGGATGCGTCTGCCTTCTCGGGTTTGCCCACCCCATGCTCCCGGCGATGTCGGCCCCGCGCCGGAAGTTGACGGCGGGCTTGCCGGGGCAAGTGGCTCTGTTCGGCAGGATTGTAGCAGGCTAGCAGGCGACCTAAGTCATTGAAATTGCTTCGTCGGCGATCCCCCGGTTCGCGCGGGGCGCGCGGCTACTCGCCGAACAGAGCCGTTGGCGTGTGGGCGTAAACGTTCTGCTGCAAAGGCCGCAGACACGCCGGCGATCAGGAAGGTGATCGCCGCAATGGAACGGCCACAGCTTCCGTGTCGGCAACCACACCGCCGAGGAAGCCGAAGACCATGCCCACCGCTGCCATCGAAGTGATGGTGATGACGCCGTCGCAGCGGCTATGCATAACGATTTTTCCGACTGCCGGCCCCTCTGCCGCCGACACCCTTGGGCTTGGCCGGGGCCGCTGCGGGCACAATGTGCGATGCCACCAAAGGGCGTTTCGCCTTGGCGGCTTTCGGCTTTCGTATCTCGCGATTGCTTCTCTGACCCTTTGCCATTACCGATCTCCTTTCAGGGTATCGGCGGTGGTGGTGAGACGGGCGCCGGTTCCGATTCGGCAGCACTGTCTCCGCCGCCGTTGCGCGTCAGACGCTCAAAGTCGTTGAAGACGTTGGCGATCAGCTTCTGTCGTCGCGGATCCTCGGCGATTGGCGCGCCGGCAAGCAGCTTGAGCAAATACCGCGCCTTCTCGGCAGCCTCGGGCCAGCACGTGGCCGGAGCGGCGAGGAGCTGGGTTTCGAGCTCCTCCTGACGCTCACGCAAGGCTCGCTCGTTCGCTTCGACCTCCGCCAACAGGCGCCTGATCTCGGTAAACTTCTGGGCCGCCATTCCGCGGCGCCGATCCAGATTGATGGGCAGGTCCATCATGGTCGCCCCTGCATGACAAACGCACCAGGAGGCATCACCTCCATAGCCGCATCCCGCTTCAAGGCGGCTTCCAGATCGCGAGGATCGATGTCGACAAGCTGTCTCGACAGCATGGCAGAGAGGTTGGAGGGCAAGTCGATGGTGGTCGAAACACGCCGATAGGCGAGGAAGGACAGGCCATTGATCGACGCCTCGGTGGTTTTGATCGCGTAGGTGCCGGCCGGCCGCTCCCCTTCGACGCCCGCAAGCTCGAAAGGATGCTGGAAGGTCGCAGTCGTGTGCGTTACGCGCTCTGTCACCGCAGGTACGTTCCCGCCTGGTCTTTCGATTCAAGTCTCAGATGCTGAGCCTCGATCGGTCCGCCGCCCTCGGCGGATGCCCAGGGCGGCGTCCGCGACAGCTACGCGTAAACTAGAGCTGCCGTCCCTTCGCGAACCCATCGACGTCGCGCTGCGCTTGGGCCTTGTCGAGCGAGTATTTCGTTTGCACCTGCGCGACCAGGTCGTCCTTGTCCTTGAGCGCGGCGATCTCCTGGACGCTGAACTTGCCCCACTTCTGCTGGATCTCGCCCCTCATGCCGGCGGAGGGTGCCTGTATCTTGCCGTCCGATTGCGTGTT
>JBAPMW010000955.1:0-6178 GCA_049278815.1 Hyphomicrobiaceae bacterium | reverse complement strand
GCCCGGCACCGCCGCCATCCCGGCCGTGCACGCCGACCGCCTGCGCGCCGCCGAGGCCACCGGCGCACGCGCCGTGGCGCTCGCCCGCTCCGATCTGACGCCCGACAAGGTCATCACCGCCGGCGCCATCGAGAACGCGACGCGCGTGCTGCTGGCGCTCGGCGGCTCCACCAACGGCGTGATCCATCTCGCGGCCATCGCCGGCCGCGTCGGCCTGAAGCTCGACCTCGCCCGTCTCAACGCGCTGTCCGACACCACGCCGGTGCTGGCGGCGGTGAAGCCGGTGGGGGACGAGCACTACATGGAGGATTTCTTCGCCGCCGGCGGCATCGGTGCCGTGCTGCGCGAATTGCAGCCGCTGCTCCACCTCGACTGCATGACCGTCACGGGCGAGACGCTCGGGCAGCGCCTGGCGGCCGAGGCGGGCGCCTACGTGGACCGGCGCGTCATCAGGCCGGCCGCCGAGCCGTTCGAGCCGCAGGGCGGAATCGTGGCGCTGTTCGGCTCCCTGGCGCCCGACGGCGCCATCCTCAAGCGCTCCGCCGCCACGCCGGAGCTGTTCGAGAGGACCGGACGCGCCGTGGTGTTCTCGTCGCTGGAGGATCTGGCCGCCCGTATCGACGATCCGGCGCTCGACGTGACGGCGGACGATTTCATCGTGCTCCAGAACGCCGGCCCGCGCAGCGCCGCCGCCATGCCGGAGGCCGGCTTCCTGCCGATCCCGAAGAAGCTGCTTGCCGCCGGCGTGAAGGACATGGTGCGCATCTCCGACGCCCGCATGTCCGGCACCGCCTACGGCACCATCGTGCTGCACGTGGCACCCGAGGCGGCCGTGGGCGGCCCGCTCGCCCTGGTGCGCCCGGGCGACCGCATCCGCCTCAGCGTCAAGGAGCGCCGGATCGAGCTGCTGGTGGACGAGGGGGAGCTGGCGCAGCGGCGGGGAGCGTTGACAGGCATTGGAACCATGGTGTCAGACCCAGTGGGTCTGACACCTCGCCGCGGCTACGACAGGCTCTTCCGCACGACCGTCATGCAGGCGCCCGACGGATGCGATTTCGATTTTCTGCGTTCGTAGGGGGCAGGCCCCGATGGAGGTGTCAGACCCTCTGGGTCTGACACCATGGGATCCTGCCCGCAGAGCACAATCCAGACTTATGGCGTGAACGTGCCAATCACCTCGGCTATGGTGCCAGCCAGGATGGTGCCGGCATAGGTCCCAACATGCCTCGTCCTCCCAGGGTCGACTATGCGGGCGCTTGGCATCACGTGATGAACCGCGGTGCTGACCGACGCAGCATCTTCGATGGCCCAAACGACCGGTTGGCGTTCTTGGATGCCCTGCGCATGGCCGGCGAGCGCTCCGCGATTGAAGTGCATGCGTACTGCTTGATGGACAATCACTTTCATCTGCTCGTGCATAGCCGGGAGGGGCAACTCTCGGCCGCCATGAAGCTCCTGGCCGGGCGTTTCACACGCGTGACCAACTTGTGTCTGGCAGCGGTGCCATGGTGTCAGACCTAGAGGTCTGACACCTCTCGAAGGTCTTCCCTAAGGCCCGATCTTGATCCCACGGGCCTCCAGCAGCGCGTTCAACGACGGCGGCGGCTCCACCTCGGCCGACCGGGCCGCGTTGCGGCGCTCCTGCAGCCAGTTGGGGAACCACATGGCGATCGACGGGAAGATGAGGACGAGCACCACGCAGATCACCTGGATGACCATGAAGTCGGCCATGCCGCGGTAGATCAGTTTGAGATTCCACTCCCTGACCACCTGCTTGAGGAAGTAGGCCGACATCGCCACGGGTGGCGACAGGAACGCGGTCTGCAGCACTACGGCCACGATGCAGCCGAACCACACCATGTCGTAGCCCAGGCCCTTGGCCACCGGGGCGAGCAGCGGCAGGAAGATCAGCACGATCGCCGGCCACTCGAACGGCCAGCCCAGCAGGAAGATGAGCGAGAGGAGGAGCGTCATCGTGCCCCAGGCCGGCAGCGGCGCCGCCAGCAGCGTATTGGTGATCCAGGTGGCCGTGCCGAGCCAGGCGAACACCGCGCCGAACACGTTGGAGGCGACGGCGAGGAACAGCACCATGCTGGTGGTCGCCAGCGTCAGGTTGCAGGCGTTGAAGAAGCCCTTCCACGTGAACTTGCCGTAGAGGATGACGAGCAGAATGGCACCGAGCGCACCCATCGCCGCCGCCTCGGACGCCGTCGTCAGCCCGGCGAGAATGGCGCCCAGGGTCAGGATCGTCAGCACCGTGACGGGGACCAGACCCACAAGGCATTCCCACAGCACCATGCGCGCGGACTGTGTCCGCTCCGCCTTGGGCACGGGCGGCCCGAGCTTCGGGTTGATGAAGCTGCGGCCCATGGTATAGCCGATGTACATCGCGGAGAGCAGGAAGCCGGGACCGAACGCGGCCGCATAGAGATCGATGATCGAGATGTCGAGCACCGGCGCCATCACCACCAGCATCACCGACGGCGGGATCAGGATGCCGAGCGTGCCGCCGGCAGCGATGGCTCCCGCCGACATGCGCACGTCGTAGCCAGCGCGGATCATCATCGGCCCGGCCATGATGCCGAGCAGCGTCACGGTTGCGCTCACCGTGCCAGCGGCGATGCCGAACAGGGTGGCCGTGGTGATCACCACCAGGTAGAGCGATCCGCGCACCGGCGCGAACAGGTCTCTGAACGCCTTGAACAGGCGCTCCATGAGGCCGCCCTGGTCGCAGATGTAGCCCATCAGGATGAACATCGGCACGGCCACGAACTCGTCCTGCTTCATCAGACCGTAGGTCTGCAGGTAGGTCAGGTTGAAGACCCTGACGCCCATGCCCATGTAGCCGAAGATCAGCGCCAGGAAGAGCAGCGTGAAGCTGATCGGCAGGCCAATGAAGATGGCGAACAGCATCGCCACCAGCATCAGCATTCCGAGGAACGCGAGGCTGGACATGCCGATAAGATCGACAAAGGGGATCTCGAAGCTCATTAGACTTCCAGCTTTTCCCTATGCTCGAACTCGCGCCCGAAGCGGATCTGGTAGGCGCACTTGAGCGCCTCGGAGACGCCCTGGATCATGAACAGCAGCGCGGCGAGGGGAATCGTGGCGCGGAACGGCCACATGATGGCGCGCCACACGCTTTCCTGGGAGCGCTCTCCGATCTCGTAGGAGAGCATGGCGTCGTCGATGCTGATCGCCATCAAGGTTATCATCGTCGGAAAGAACAGGACGAGATACGCGAGGAGATCGATGATCCCCTTCTTCCGCTCGGAATAGTGCTCCCAGAAGATATCGGTGCGCACGTGCGCGCCCTTCAGGAGTGCGTAGGCGCAGCCCAGCATGAAGGCGGAACCGTTCGCCATATAGCTGGATTCGTAGACCCACGCGGTCGGTGCGTTGAACAGATAGCGAGCGCAAACCTCGTAGCTGATCATGCCAACGAGGAGAACCATCGCCAGAGAGATCACCCTGCCGGTGAGGTCCGAGAACCGGTCGATGCCGCGGATGATGGCGTAGAAGACCGCCGGGAAGTCACCACTCGCATCATGTGCGCGCGCCCCGGTGTCTGCCGGCATTGCTGCTTCCTCGTACCAATGCCGCGGCCAAATTCCGCGGCAGCGGGCTGGCGCGTTCGGGACCGGGAATTGCGATTCTGTGGCGGGCACGGGCTTGCCCGAAGCCCGCCACGCATCAGCCAACGCGCCGGGCTACTTGGCCAGGTAGACCTTGTCCTTCCAGTAGTAGTTGCCCGCGAAGTCGTAGGGCGGGAACCAGGAGAGCTTGAACGGCACGATCTGCCCCGCGTAGGCCTTCTGGCTGTCGATCACCTTCTTGTAGAAGGGGTTCTTGGCGGCGTAGTCGGCCGAGATCTTCTCCCACTCGTTGAGGAAGTTGATCAGGATCTCGTCGGGCGTGCGATGCATCTTCACCCCCTCCTTGAGCAGCTGCTGGCAGGCTTCCGCCGTCTCGCGGTTGAAGGCAAAATTGCGCTGAGTCGTGGCGTATACCGATGCCACCTTCACCATCTCCTGCAGGTCCGGCGTGAGCTTTGCCCAGACCTCCTTGTTGAACATCAGCTGCCCGCCGGTCACCGGCTCGTGCATGCCCGGCGTGTAGTAGTGCTTGGCGATCTTGTGCAGGCCGAGCTTCCTGTCCTCGACGCAGTTGATCCACTCGGCGCCCTCGATCACACCGCGCTCCAGGGCGGGCACGATCTCGCCGCCGGGGATCGTCACGACCGAAACGCCAAGCTTTCCATAGGTCTCGGCGCCGATGCCGTAGATGCGGTACTTCATGCCCTTGAGGTCGGCGAGGCTCTTGATCTCCTTCTTGAACCAGCCCAGGCCCTGCGGATAGTCGGTCGGGATCGGGAAGCCGACGACGTTCAGCTTGATGACGTCGCGATAGAATTCCTCCAGCAGCGCCATGCCGCCGCCGTCGTAGTACCAGGCGAAATAATCCTGCCCGTCCATGCCGAACACGGGGCCGTGCGACATGGGAATGGTGGCTGAGTTCCGGCCCTGGATGTAGCCGAAGGGCGCCATGCCGACGTCAAGCACTCCCTTGGACGTGGCATCGAACACCTCGAACGCTGGAACGATGGCGCCGGCCGGCAGCGTCTCCACCTTCAGCCGCCCGCCCGACATTTTCTCCACCGTCTCGGCCCAGAGCTTGAAGATCAGGTGGAAGTTCGCCGAGGCCGGATGCGACGACTGCCCCTTCAGGAGCATCTTGGCCTGCGCCGACGCCGGCGCTTGCGGTGCGAGCATGACGAATGCGCCTGCTGCCACCACGGCAAGCAGGCGAGATAGCGAACCTCTAGCCATGTCTGCGATACCTCCCTAGGTAGGCCCCTCTAGTCTCTTCGTGAGCGTCTCCGTTCAGGGCGCATTGCGACGGTAAGTGCGCGGCCCTTGCGCTGTCAATTCAATCTCGTCAATCTCGCATGGGCATTCGTCGCTCCCTACGATTGTGCAGGCGCGAAAACGGTCGTAGACCAAGTTGTACGATGACCAGACAAAAACAGAGACCGGGTGTCCCAAGCTCCGCCGGGGTGCGCGCCCTGCTGCGGCCACTGCGGCCCACCCGCAACCTGACGGAAGAGGTGATCGACCGCCTCAAGAAGGAGTTCGGCGCCGGCCGGCTGGCGCCAGGCACGCGGCTCCCCACCGAGCAGGGGCTGATGGCCGCCATGGGGGTGAGCCGCACGGTGGTGCGCGAGGCGGTGGCGGCGCTGAGGGCCGACGGGCTGATCACCACCCGCCAGGGCTCCGGCGCCTACGTGGCGGCCGACGTGAGCCGGGTGCCCTTCCGCATCGACCCCGAGGGCTTGAGCTCGATCGACGACGTGCTGGAGGTGATGGAGCTGCGGCTGGCGGTCGAGGTGGAGGCCGCGGCGCGGGCCGCGGACCGCATCACGCCGCGCCGGCTGGTGCCCATCGCCCGCACGCTGCGCGCCATCGAGGCCGCCATTCGCAAAGGCGAGGGGGCCGTGAACGAGGACTTTGCCTTTCACCTGGCGATCGCCGAGGCCTCCGGCAACGGGCGGTTCGCCGAGCTGCTGGAGTTCCTCGGCCGCCACGTCATTCCGCGCCAGAGCGTGCGCCTCGCCAGCATCGCACCGACGGAGCAGCAACAGTACCTCGCCCGCATCCAGAGCGAGCACCGGCGCATCCAGGAGGCCATCGCCAGGGGCGACCCCGGCGAGGCCCGCAAGGCCATGCGCGAGCACCTGACGCGCAGCATCAGGCGCTATCGCCAGCTCGCGGGGCGCCGCTTGAAGAGCGAGTAGCGAATAGCGAGTTGCGAATTGCGAATAGGGAAAGAGACCGCACCCTTCGGTCAGGCGACTATTCGCAACTCGCAACTCCCTATTCGCAATTCGCATTCGCTATCTTTCGAGCGGTTGGCGGGAGACGGCGCGATGCGATATGCAGTCTCGGGTAGTTGGAGAGCGGGGGCGGAGAGCACCGATGCGCATCGATCTCAGCGGCAAGCGCGCCGTCGTGGCCGGCGGCAGCAAGGGCATCGGGCGCTCGATCGCGCTGGGGCTGGCGGCAGCCGGCGCGGCGGTGTCGATCTGCGCGCGCGGGCGGGCAGCCCTGGACAGCACCCTGGCCGAGATCAAGGCGCTCGGCGTTGCGGCTCACGCGGCCGAGTGCGACCTGGCCGACAA
>JBAPMW010000954.1:0-3334 GCA_049278815.1 Hyphomicrobiaceae bacterium | reverse complement strand
GGCCAGGACAGCTCTGCTCCACCGGTGCCCGCCGGCGGTCCGGTCCCCGCGGCGCCCAGTCTGCCCGTCATCGGCAGCGCCAGCCTGCCGCGCGACCTGTCGCCGTGGTCGATGTTCATGTCGGCGGACATCCTGGTCCAGACCGTCATGGTGGGCCTGGCGTTTGCCTCGCTCGTGACGTGGACGGTGTGGCTCGCCAAGAATATCGAGCTATGGGCAGCCATGCGAAAGCTGCAGCGAGCCCTTGCGGCGATTTCGCGTGAGCGATCGCTGTCTGAAGCTCATGCCTGTGTCGCTTCGGAGCGCGGCATCGTTCCGGCGCTGATCGATGCGGCCTTGCTCGAGCTGCGACTGTCGTCCGACCTCACCGACAAGAGCGGCATCAAGGAGCGCATCGCGACGCGCCTTGCCCGGCTCGAGGTGTCGGCCGGTCGCAGCATGAACCGAGGCACCGGCGTGCTAGCGACCATCGGGGCAACGGCACCGTTCGTCGGCCTGTTCGGCACGGTGTGGGGCATCATGAACAGCTTCATCGGCATCTCCAAGGCGCAGACCACGAACCTGGCCGTGGTGGCGCCCGGCATCGCCGAGGCGCTGCTCGCCACCGCCATCGGGCTGTTCGCCGCGATCCCGGCGGTCATCGTCTACAACCAGTTCGCGCGCTGGATCGGCGGCTACCGGGGCCTCCTGGGCGACGCCGCGGCCGAGGTGCTGCGGCTCGTCTCGCGCGACCTCGATCGGGGCATCGGCGCCCGGGCTGCCGACAAGACCGTCAAGCAGCCCGAGCTGGCGCGCGCGGCGGAGTAGCGAGCATGGCCGGCGGTCTCCAGGGCGGCGAGGACGACGAGCTTGCCGAGCTTCACGAGATCAACGTCACGCCGTTCATCGACGTGATGCTGGTGCTGCTCATCATCTTCATGGTGGCGGCGCCGCTCTTGACCGTGGACGTGGCGGTCGACCTGCCGGTGTCCACCGCCAAGGCGCAGCCGCGTCCCGAGCGGCCGGTGTTCATCACCATCAAGGCCGACCGCACGCTCGCCATCGGCAACGATACAGTCGCGCCCGCGGCGCTCGGCGCCGCCATCGACGCCGCGACCGGCACGAACCGGCAGCAGCGTCTGTTCCTGCGCGCCGACAAGAGCGTGCCCTATGGCGACATCATGGGGGTGATGAACTTGCTGCGCCGCGCGGGGTATCTGAAGGTGGCACTGGTGGGGCTCGAAGGCGTGGAGGGGGCCAAGGAGCCGGTGGCCGCGCCCAGCAGGGAGTCTGAGTCCGCCGAGGAGGCCAAGTAGCGTGCGATGAACGACGTGTCCCAGCTCCTGGAATCGCTGCAGTGGCGCGTTGTGCGGTGGGCAGTGTCGGCGCTGGTGGTCGGCGGCCTCCACGCGGGGGGCCTCATGCTGGCGCTCATGTATCAACCTGACGACGCCTGGGATGACCCTGCCGGGGGAGTAAGCGTCGACCTGGTGGCGCCGCCGGCGCCGATGCCCGTCCAGTCCGAGGATCTCGAGCACGGCCCGGAGCAGCCGCACGGAAGTGAGACCGCGGAAGCCACTAAACAGGTCGTGCAGCAGGTGGAGAAGGACCTTCCGCGTGTAGAGCAGTCGCCCGCTCCCAATCCCGAGGTGGTCCTGCCCAAGCTGAGGCCCGACGAGAAGGAGCAGCCCAAGGCGGAGACCCGGGAGGCAGCCGCGACAAAAGTGGCGCAGGAGGAGGGCGAGGAGGTCAGGACCGCCCCTCCGCGCATTGAGGCGAAGCAGGCGTCAGCCGCGGCTAAATCTGAGGGACTGTCACCCAGTATCGCCCGTGCCCAGGCCGGCTGGATGAATGGGCTGATGCGCGAGCTTGAGCGCCACAAGCGTATTCCGGAGGCCGCCCGCAAGCAGCGCGGGCAATGGAAGGCGGTCGTCGTGTTCACGGTCGACCGGGCTGGCAAGGTGCTGACCTTCCAGATCCGGGAAGGCTCCGGAGTGCCCGCCCTCGATGAGGAGTCATTGGCGCTCCTTAAGCGCGTCAGCTTCCCCCCGGCTCCCGATCAGCTTCCCGGAGAGACATTCGAGTATTCACTGCCGATCAAGTTCAAGGTCGACTAGTCGATCGCCGGCACCAGTTGCTAGAGTGCCCGGCGCCGCAGGGCCGGGGTCAGGCCCCTAGCCTCTGCGGTTGAGAGTCATCGGCGACGCTGGAGGCGAGGGACCCCGCCATGGCACAAGACGAAACCGAGCGCGGCTTCCTGCGCGGGTTGCAGAGCTACGGCGACCGCGACTTCTCCATCTACATGCGGCGCGCGTTCGCCAAGTCGATGGGCTACTCGGGCGACGAGCTTTCCCGCCCCGTGGTGGGCATCGCCTACACCCACTCCCGCTTCAACCCGTGCCACCGCCACTTCCCCGAGCTGCTCGACGCGGTGAAGCGCGGCGTGGCGGCGGCGGGCGGCTTGGCCTTGGAGTTCCCCACCGTCTCCCTGCATGAATCTACCCTCGCGCCCAACTCCATGAAGTTCCGCAACCTCATGGCCATGGACACGGAGGAGATGATCCGCGCCCAGCCCATGGATGCGGTGGTGCTGATGGGCGGCTGCGACAAGACCGTGCCGGCGCAGCTGATGGGCGCCGCCAGCGCCGGCAAGCCCGCCATCCAGCTGATCGGCGGTCCGCAGATGACATCGCGCTACAAGGACGACCGCGTCGGCGCCTGCACCGACTGCCGCAAGTTCTGGACGCAGTACCGCGCCGGCAAGCTGGGCAAGCCCGAGATCGAGGCCGTGGAGGGCCGGCTCGTGACGACCGCCGGCACCTGCGCCGTGATGGGCACCGCCTCCACCATGGCGGCGATCGCCGAGGCGCTCGGCATGACGCTGTCCGGCACCGCCGCCATTCCCGCCGTGCACGCCGACCGCCTGCGCGCCGCCGAGGCCACCGGCGACCGTGCCGTGGCGCTGGCCCGCTCGGATCTCACACCCGACAAGGTCATCACCGCCGGTGCCATCGAGAACGCGACGCGCGTGCTGCTGGCGCTCGGCGGCTCCACCAACGGTGTGATCCATCTCGCCGCCATCGCTGGTCGCGTCGGCCTGAAGCTCGACCTCGCCCGTCTCAACGCGCTGTCCGACACCACACCGGTGGTGGCGGCGGTGAAGCCGGTGGGCGACGAGCACTACATGGAGGATTTCTTCGCCGCCGGCGGCATCGGTGCCGTGCTGCGCGAATTGAAGCCGCTGCTCCACCTCGACTGCCTCACCATCACCGGCGAGACGCTCGGGCAGCGCCTGGCGGCCGAGGCGGGCGCCTACGTCGATCGCCGCGTCATCAGGCCCGCCGCCGCGCCGTTC
>JBAPMW010000953.1:0-2809 GCA_049278815.1 Hyphomicrobiaceae bacterium | reverse complement strand
GGTCAACGCCTCGAGCCTCTACGCCAAGAACCTGCTCGCCTTTCTCGAGACCATGATCGACAAGAAGGAGAAGGTCTTGAAGGTCAACTGGGACGACGAGATCGTCAAAGGCACGCTGGTGGCCAAGGACGGCCGCATCGTGCACCCGAGCCTGCAGAAACAGGGGGCGTGAGATGTGGCGACTTGTGGGACGGGACCGTGGCGGCTCGCGCGACGTGTCCCCCTCCCCCTTGGGGGGTGGGGCTTGGGGTGGGGGGAGCCAACGCGACCAAACCTCTCATTGGGGTACCGCGGAGCCGGCATGGCAGAACATCTGCCTTTTCCCTGTGGTTTCACCCCACCCCTGTCCCCTCCCCATCAAGGGGAGGGACCCTGCCTTGCTCGTCTGCCCACCATCGCCGTTGCATGCAGCCGAGAGGGAGTACGGATCACTTGTGTGAATACCGTAGCCCCCTTGTGGGGGAGGGACAGGGTGGGGGATTGCAGAACCTCTGAGGTCGGGAGTCCCCCACAAGGGCGAGGGGAATCCGGTTGGCGCCTGCTTCCAATACGTGCGAGGCCCTGCCGCCCCCATCCCTGAGCCGGGAGCTATTGGTCCGTCCGTTGGTGTCGTGAAGAAACTTTGCTGAGCTCCGGCACCCGTCCCGGCGAGCGCGCGCTCAGGCCGTCCTGCCCTCCTGCACGGCCTCGAGCCTTTCCTTCAGGCGCGGTGACTGCGGGTGCGCCGGGGCAGGCGCGGGCAGGTTGGCCCAGGCGTAGGCGGCAAGGGTGAGGACGGCCGATGCGGCGAGGCAGTAGACGGCCGGCTGCAGCGTCCGGTCGGCCTCGCGCGTCTCCATGAGATAGAACAGCATCAGGCTCAGCGCTATGGTGTCGGCGGTAGCGTGGCGGCCCAGGATCTCGGCGGCGCGGATCGCACCGGAGCGGATGGCCTTCGGCAGGACGCGCGCTGCGGCCACCGTCAGCAGGTAGAGCAGCCTGAGACCGGGCAGCAGAAGGGCGAGGATCGCGATCGGCACCCACAGCGCCGTCTCGCCGCGCGCCTGCAGCGCCAGGACGAGGTCGACGATGGACTGGCCGGCACTTGCGGTGTCGGTGCCGGCAAGCCGGACGACGGGCAGCGTCACGCCCAGCGCGAAGGCGACGATGGCAAGCAGCACCAGCGCCGCGAACGCAGACCCGCGCAGCGTGTCATGCACCGCCTGTGGCCGCGTGTGCTGCCCCGGTGCGGCGCCGGCGCGCAGCCACGTGCAGGCGAGCGCCATGACGAGGACGGCGCCGGCGAAGCAATAGGCCCCGCCGGCCGTGCGCTGCACCAGCGTCTCGCGGCTGGCAATGAGCGCCGCCGTCGCTGCGATCGCCACCACGTCCTGCGGCCACCAGCGCAACAGCCACGCCAGCGTCCGCTGCGCCGCCGCAACGTCGGTCCACCGCTGCAGGGCCGGGAGCAGGAGGTAGAGCCACTTGAGCAGTGGCAGGAAGACAGCAAGCGCCAGGAGCACGCCGCCGAGGAAGGCCAAGTTGGAGCGCATCAGGTCCGGCACCGCGGACATCAGCGAGTGCTCCTGGGCACCGTGGCCGATGCGCAGAAGCGTGCTCAGGCGCATGAAGGGCAGATAGAACCCCAGTGCCAGCAGCACCACCGCCACCGACACCGCGCAGACCAGCAGGAAACGACGACCGCCCAACATGGATGGGTGCTGCCCCCAACAGCGAATGCACCCCATCCTTGACGGCGCTGGCGGCAGAACTGTGTCGCTGCCGCTCACAGACGAACCGCCGCGGCGGGGCGCGGCGGTCGGATACGCGGTCTGGATGTGGACTGCCCGGCGGAGCGCGCGTTCAGGCAATCATGCTGGCGCCGGAGTGGGCGATGCCCTTCTCGTCGAGAAGCTGCTGGATCTCGCTCGCCTGATACATCTCGCGCACGATATCGCAGCCGCCGATGAACTCGCCCTTGACGTAGAGCTGGGGGATGGTGGGCCAGTTGCTGAAGCTCTTGACGCCGTCGCGGATGCTCATGTCCTCCAGCACGTTCACGTCCTTGTAGGGCACGCCGAGCTGGCCGAGGATGTGCACCACCTGGGCCGAGAAGCCGCACTGCGGCATGGCCTTGGTGCCCTTCATGAACAGGACCACGTCGTTGCTGGCGACGGTCTTGCGGATCCAGTCGTGGACGGCTTGCTCGCTCATGAATAGGGTCCTTGGGTGCTCGTCTGGCTAGACGCGAGGGGTGCCCGGAAGGGCTGTCTTGCCGCCAAGATGTGGGCAAGGACCGCGCGAAGTCAATGTTTGGGCGCGGCCGTCGTCAGCGCGAGCGCGTGCAGCGCGCTGCCGACCTGCCCCTGCAGGGCGTCGTAGACCATCTTGTGCTGCTGCACCCGGGTCTTGCCGGCGAACTCCTTGGCGACGACATGGGCGGCATAGTGGTCGCCGTCTCCGGCCAGGTCCCTGATCGTCACCTCGGCGCCGGGGAAGCGCTCCTTGATGAGCCGCTCGATCTCTTGGGCTTCCATGGCCATACCGGTCGCTCCTGCCAGCGCTCGCTCGTGTGATGGGGTGCGATACAGTCATAGCGGCGCTTGGGCCGAGTATCCAGTGGGCTCGCCGGGACTCCCTGTGAGGGGCCGGGCGGGATGGCACCGGGGTGACAGTCGTTCAGTGGAACATTGAGCGAACAAATTTGCTGGATAGCGTGGGCCGGAGAGAGCCCCCTCTCCCCGCCGCCCGCGGGCCGGCCCCGAGTGCCACCTCGCCACACGGTCCCGAGGGCGACGGGGGGAGGGATGGGGTGAGGGGCCGCAAAGGG
>JBAPMW010000952.1:0-1566 GCA_049278815.1 Hyphomicrobiaceae bacterium | reverse complement strand
GCCCAGGTTCGCGATGGCGCGCCGGCTCACGTCGCTGACGCTCATGCCCGTGACCATGGCGAGCGTCAGGCAGCTGTTGACGAGCGGCTTGCCGAACTCGGTGCGCGCCGCGTAGTCGGCGTCGAAGTGCAGGGGATGGGTGTTCATCGTCAGCAGAGTGAACCACGTGTTGTCGGCCTCCGAGATGGTCCTGCCCGGACGGTGCTGGATGATCTCGCCGACGACGAAATCGTCGAAGGTCCGGCCGGCATCGCCGGCATAGACGTCGGCAGATGTCTTGTGCGCGTGGCTCATCTTTTGCTCTCGTCAGAGAACGCTTCTCGCAGGTTACCCGGCATCAGCAGGCTGTTGTGCTCGCCTTTCGCCGGTACCTTGAGGTCCGGTCGCGACGGCTCGTGGCGAAAGCGTGCGACGGGCATGACATGCTCGCTGCCGGCGTCGTCGAGCCTTGTCATTTCCGAGGCCTGCACATTCGGGTCGTCGAGCGCCTCGCGCAGGGTGTTGACGGGTGCGAAGCTGACGTCGAGACCGGCGAAGACGCCTTGCCAGTGCGAGAGAGGCTGCGATGCAAAGACGCCGCTCAGGTAGTCGATGACCGGCTTCTGATGCGGGCCGGGGCCGCGCTCGCACGGCTCGGCGAGCTCCGGCCGACCGAGCAGGGCGAGCAGGTTGCGCACGAACTTCATCTCCTGCGCTCCGAGAACGAGGTGCCGGCCGTCGCGCGTGGCGTAGATCCGATAGAAGGCCGAGCCGCCCGTTGTCCGCTCGTGCTTGGGGTCGGGGAGCGCCCGCCGCGCCATGGCAGGACCCATGACATTCGGCATCGCGGCCAGCGTCGCGTGATGCATGCTGATATCGATGTAGTCGCCAGCGCCGGTGTCCTTGCGCCTCAGGAGGGCCATCAGCACCGCCGAGAGCCCGTGCAGCGACGCAATCATGTCGGCCGTGGCGACACCCGGCATGGCCGGCTGGCCGTCGCGTCCGAGCGTGATGCTGAGCGCGCCGCTCAGCGCCATGACGGCGAGATCGTGCGCGGGACGGTCCCGGTAGGGGCCGGCCTGCCCGAAGGCGCTGATCGAGCAGTAGACGATGCCCGGATTGCGCTCACGGAGGGTGTCGTAGTCGACACCTAAGCGCTTCATCACGCCCGGCCGGAAGCTCTCGACGAACACGTCCGCCGTGTCGCAGAGCCTGAGAAGCGCGTGCCGCCCATCGTCCGACTTGAGGTCGAGGACAACGCTCTTCTTGCCGCGGTTGACGTTCCTGAAGAAGACGGATGTTGCGCCGTCCACGGGCCCGATGTGCCGGCTCGGATCGCCTTCCCCCGGCGGCTCCACCTTGATGACCTCGGCACCGTGATCGGCGAGCGCCAGCGTCAGATAGGGGCCCGGCAGGAAGACGGAGAGATCGACGACCTTCAGCCCCTGCAGCTTCATCGCGACGCTCCGCCTTTCGGCGTCGGCGCGCCGAGCACGGCCTCGTTGTCGGCGCCGAGGGGCGAGCAGACCTTCTGAGCCGGCCGCACCCCGTTGACCTTGAGCGGGTTCGCCAGAAGCCGCATCTCCG
>JBAPMW010000951.1:0-7626 GCA_049278815.1 Hyphomicrobiaceae bacterium | reverse complement strand
GACGCGGCCTCAGCCGAACGTGCTATAGGCTGGCGAAAGATCCAGGTCGCCGGCGCCTTCCCGCGCGTGCCCAGCAACCCGGTCTTTCATGTTAACCTACGCACTAGGGCGTCACCGGCTCGTCGGCGCGTTCGCCGTCCCAATAGTCGAGCGACCCCGCATTGCGCAGAATGGTGCCGAGCGCGCGTAGCGCCACTTTGCTGGAGTCCGGATAGACGCACACCTCGTTTGGCTGATTGTCGCCGATGATGATGAATCGAAACGGTGCGTCGCTCTCGTTGACGAGGCAATGACCGGCGTGTTGGCCGGCGGGGAACCCGATGTAGTCGCCGGCCTTGATGCGGTAGCGCTCCTCGCCGAGGCGCAGCGTCGCCTCGCCCTCCAGCGCGATGATGTGCTCCTCCTCCAGCATGTGGTAGTGGAACGGGCAGGATTGCTTTCCCGGCGGCAGCTCCTCGTAGGCTACACCGATCTTACGCCCGTCCTTGCGCGTGTCGGAAAGCACACGAGAACGGCTTTGATAGCGCCGACCGTGGCTCCACTCCGTCCACGGTACGCTGTCGATGGCCACCGGCCCGCTCGGCTTCACAGCCTTGCTCATTTCTCTCTGCCTTTCGCTGATTCGTCCAACCCACCCTACGCCCCATCCGGTCGCCACGGTGCGCCGAACACCGGCTCTTTGGGCGGGATCGGCGGCAGCTCCCACGCGCCCGTGCCGGGCGGGCGGATGTCGGCGTCGACGTGCACGTCGATCAGAGCCGGCTTGCCGGAGGCCACGGCCTCCGCCAGCACGCCGGCGAAGTCCTGCGAGCGGGTGACGGTGTGGCCTGTCACGCCGGCAGCCTTGGCCCAGGCGGCGAAGTCGGGGTTGTAGGCCTGCCGGTTGGCGCCGTGATAGAAGCCGGTGCCGTACTCGCGCCCCTCGAAGTAGGCGTACTGCAGGTCGCGGATGGCGGCCCAGGCGAAGTTGTTCCACACCACCCACACCACCGGGATGTCGTACTCCACCGCCGTGCACAGCACATGCGGCACCATGGTGAAGCCGCCGTCGCCGCAGATCGCAACGCAGGGCTTGTCGGGCGCGGCCAGCTTGGCGCCCAGGATCGAGCTGGGGCCGAAGCCCATGCCGGAGTAGCCCCAGGTGTTGAGCATGGTCTGCGGGCGCCGCGCCTCCCAGAACTGCATGAACCAGTTGTGGTGGATACCGGAGTCCAGCGAGATAATGGCGTCGTCGGGGAGCACGGCGCGGCAGTCGGCGACGATGCGCTCGGGGCGGATCGGCGTCGAGTGCGTCTCGAAGCCCGGCTTGACGAAGGCCTCCCACTCCTTGCGCCAGCCCGCGATGGCCGCGGCCCAGGCGCCGAGACGCGGGCTCCCGTCCAGCTTGCGGCGATCCAGCTCGGAAAGCAGCTGCTGGAGGAACGCCTTGGCGTCGGCGAGGATGCCGAGGTCGGGCACATAGTTGCGGCCGATCTCGCCGTGGTCGACATCGACGTGGATCAGCCGCGTAAGCGGGAAATTCCAGGAGTAGCCCGGCATCCACGACGATGCCGAGCGGTCGTCGAAGCGCGCACCGATGGCGAGCACCAGATCGGCGTGGCGGCCGGCCTGGTTGGCGGGATAGGCGCCGTTGCGGCCGATGAAGCCGAGCGACAAGGAGCTGCCCATGTGGAGGCAGCCCATGCCGTTGGGCGAGCTGATCACCGGGACCGACAGGCGCTCCGCCAGCCCGGTCAGCTCGGGCCCGGCCTCGGACAGCGTCACGCCGTGGCCGATGAACATCACGGGGCGCTCTGCCGCCAGCAGCCAATCCACCGTGCGCGCCACGTCGGCCTCGCTGGCGCCGCTGCGGCGGGCGTTGAACCCGTCCCAGGCCGGCTCCTCCGACACCTCGCCGCTCTCCATGAACAGGTTGTAGGGCACGTCCAGGTTGACGGGGCCGGGCCGGCCGCTGGTCATGGTGGTCGCCGCCTGGCGCATGGCGAGCGGCAGCATCTCCACCCGTGTCGGCTGGAACGAGCGCTTCACCACCGGCTTGATGACGTTGTTGAAGTCGGCCGCATGGTGGCGGTTCAACTCCTGGAACGGCCCGCGGTTGAATTGCGAGGTCGGCACGTTGGCGGTGATGGAGAACACCGCCGAGGAGTCCGTCTGCGCCACGGCCAGCGCCATGATCAGGTTGGCAGAGCCCGGCCCGGTGGAGGTGAGCGTGGCCGCAGGCCGATGCGAGACGCGGAAGAAGCCGTCGGCCATGTGCCCGGCGGTCTGCTCGTGCCGCGGCGAGACCAGCTTGATCCGGTCGCGCACCTGGTAGAGCGAATCGAGCAACCCGACGTTGCCGTGTCCGCAAATGCCGAACACGTACGGGATCTTCTCCTTGACCAGGAACTCGGCGATGATGTCGCCGCCCTTGCGCACTGCCATGGTCCTCACTCGTGTTGAATTGTCAGGGTCCGACCCGTTGCGACCGGTGCCGGAGCTTCAAGGCAAGGTCCGTGCCGGGCGGCTGCCCTCGTCCGGCGCCGCTCCCAAGCACGACAAGATCGGCCTCGGCCGGTGCCTTTGTGCTGTACGGCCGGTCCTGCATGCGCCTCGCTGCCTCTTTTCCCCGCGGCTTCGATCCCGTGGAGGTTCGCAACCTTGCCACATTGTCAAATCGACTGCGACAATGTAAATGGCCGCGCTTCATTGTCAATTCCCGGTGCCGATGTTGTGCAATTCCAATGTCGGGGGAGAAGGATGATCGTGCTCGGCTGGTGCTGGAGGCAGCCGAGAAGCTCTATCGCGGCGGCAATGCACGCCACACCCGCAACCTGCGCTGTGCCGTGTGCGCAGTGGACCGATCCGCAACGCGGATACGCTCCTTGTTGCGCTGCAGGCGCCCGAGCTTGGCACCGACCGCCCGTCCAACGGGCTGCAGTGGTTCCGGTTACAGCGGCAGTCAGCTACCAGGCGGATTGGGATGCGCCGCCGCCATTTGCGTGTGTCACTTCCGGCTTCGGAGCGATCTCGAACTGCATGCGCCGGCTGATGTCGCGCAAGCGGTTGAACTGCTGCACCAGCAGCGGCACGTTGGCGATGCCGCTGACATACATCAGGACGTAGCCGAGGACCGCGAAGATGGTGCCGGCATCGACGCCGGGTCGGGCGCAAGTGCGCACCAGGGCCGCGGCCATGGCCACGAAGATGAGCGTCTCCAGCGCCCCGTAGCTGAAGGCGTCGCGGTCGGAGAGGGCGATGCGCCAGCGCCGGATCAGGTCGAAGTGGCCGCGCACCTCGGCCGGCCGGGCGCGCTCGATGATCTCCACCTCGCGCTCCACCTCGTCGTTGAGGCGGCCGTTGAGAATAAGGCTCTGCCGGCCGGTCCAGATGCTGAGCAGGTACGCCGGCAGCAGCAGGGCGAGACACCACGGCACCAGCACAAGGTCTGCCCAGGTGAGCATCGCCAGCGCGCCGATCACCGAATAGAGGCAGTAGATCGCCAGCACCACGTCACGCTCGAAGAAGTCGACGACCTCGCGCGACAGGGCCGAGCGGGCCGCCACCCGCGAGACCTCGACCGCGCGCCCGCGCTGGTCGAGGACCAGCCCGGTGGCAAGGTCGGCATGGATGCGCGTGAAGCAGCGCGTGTCGTTGAGACGCCGGGCGGACGCGATCGCCAGGTAGAGGACATGCTGGCCAAGGAAGATGGCAAGGCCCAGCATGGAGGACTGCAAGAGGCCGTGGATCGCCCAGCCCAGCACCAGGGGCTGGGCGAGGCGCAGCAGGTTCTCCAGGCTGAACAGTCCGTAGGTCGCCAGGATGCGCCAGCGATAGGTCGCGAAGATCGACCACAGGCTTCCCGGCTGGCCCGGCAAGGTCCGGGTTTGCGGCGGCGCGCACATCGTTGCGGCGGTCATCGGGAACGTCCGTTCGATGCGCGGCTCAGGCCGCCGCTGACACGGCGACAGTCTGCTCCTGCGGTGCCAGACCAGGCGGGCGTTGTAGCAGCCTGCCCTGATGCTCGCGTGTAAGCCAGAGCAGGAGCGAGAGCGTCCGGTCCATCGCCGACGTGGACGGCGCATCGCCGGCATTTCCCAGGGCGGCGCGTTGCATGCAGTCGAGCAGAGCGGCCTTGTCGAGGACGCCCAGGTCATCGACCGGCGCCTCCTCTATCAGGGCCTCCATACGCCGCAGGTTGCGCGACAGCCCGACGTAGTAGACCTCGTTGAAGTGACCCTTGCTCGGCCGGTTCAGGATGCACTCGGGTAGGATGCCGCGCAGGGCGGCGGCCAGGATCGGCTTCTGCGCGCCGGGCTGCGGGCGGACCCGCGCCTGGATGCCGAGCCCGAGGCTGAACACACGGGGATCCTGGTAGGGGTGGGTGAGCACCATCCCGCGCGGGGCCGACAGGTTCATGCGGCAGAAATCCTCGCGGCTCTGGCGAATGCTCCACAGCGCCAGCGAGAGCCCGACAGGGCGGCACGCGCCATGGATCCGGCGAATATTGTCCAGGATCCGTCCGCGCAGGTCCATGCGCCGCGCGAAATCGTGCCGGATCCACGGTGCAATGGTCCACTGGGTCTGCCGACCCAAGGGCGCGTACCCGCCGCGCAGCCAGTTTCCCAAGCCCATGCGCATCGAAGCAGGCAGGAGATTGTCGACGCCGTGGCGCCGCAGTTGATCCCAGGCGTTGGAGCTCTGTGCGCCGGCCCAACGCGATGCCTCGCTCCAGGCGGCCCACGGCTGGCCGCTGCGCAACAGCTCGGCCAGGTAATGTGGCCGGATGTCGAGCATCTCGTCGGCGCCAAGGCCGGTCATGACGGTGGCTGCACCCGCTCGCGCAGCCGCGGCGTCCAGTGCGTCCTGGAAGCCCAGCCGGAACAGCCAGGTGTAGGGCTCGTCATGGGCAGGGGCCGTGCCGAAGTCGGCGAAATCGAGGAGCACGTCGCCGTCGACCCGGTGCACCATGAGGCCGGGTTGCTCTAGCGCGCTTTCCAGAAAGGGGCGCTCCCGCGCCAGGTAGGGGAGGCGTTCATAGACCAAGGCCAGCGCATGCAGCGGCTCACGCCGCTCCAGGCAATCGCGTGCGATGAGAGCGACGCCGGTGGAATCCATGCCCCCGGAGACGTGCGCTGCCGTCCGCCCGCGCAAGCGCGTGCGCACAGCAGCCCGCAGCCGGTCCAGGTATTGCTCGCCGAGCTTCGCGACATCATCGGTGCCAGGATCGACCTGCCGCTCGAGCCAGTCCCAGTAGCGACGTTCCTCAACCTTACCGCTCGGGAGATGGAAAACAACCATGGAACCGGTGAGCACGCGCTGAACGCCCTGGTAAACCGTGCGGCCATCGGCAGATTCCTCCAAGGTCAGCAATGCCAACGCCAGGTAGTCGGCCAAGTATTCTTGATTCAACGTGCGGCTGGGCAGCAAGTCCAGCAGCGGTCCGATGTGGGTGCTCGCGGCAACGCCGTCCCGGTGCACCGTATAGAAGATGGGATAGCCGCCCATCGGATCGCGCATGGCAACCAGGCGTTGCTCGCCGGCGTCCCAGATGACGAGGGCAAAATCGCCCTCGAGGCGCTCCAGGCCATCGAGCCCGTGCTGGCGGTAGACAGCGAGTGCCAGCGCGGCATCGGTGTCTCCGGCGGGATCGTGCGGCCCGCCTGCCGCCAGGCCCAGTCGAGCCCGCAGGTCCGCGCGGTAGTAGAGCCGGCCCATGAGCACGGCTCGCATGCCGGGAATTGTGGCCTGCGTCACCAGGGCCGGACGATCCGTGTGCTCGTGGTCGCGCAGGCGGAGCTCGGCCGCTCCATCTCCGGTGAAGACCGTGAATCCGACAGCCATGGTACTCCTCCTATAGGCGGGGCTCCGGCGCATGTGGTCCTACCACCGGGCGACCGGAGTGAACTGGTCGCAGCGGTCCTGGTCGTCGCCAAGGGGACGCGCGGCAACCTCGCACCAGCAATGCCCGGCCATGGGGAAAAGCTCGATACCGACGATCAGCGAAGCGTTGAGGCCCGCGGTCCGCGCCAGCGACCAGGAGCAGAGCGCCCGTTCTTTGCACGCCACGGCGACGGGATGGCCGGCGACGGCAGCGCGCACGGTCCTGTCGAGCGCCTGGACAGTTTCTGCGTCGTGCCCGCCGGCTTGTCGGGCCGGAAGGTGCGCATGCGCCTCCTGCCAGACCGCAACGGTTGCCGTCCAACCGAACAGGGCGAAGGAAAGGCGGGCCAAGCCCAGCAGGGCGCGGGCCTGCTTATCAGGAGATCGCAGAAGTCGATGCGCCGCGCTGAGGGCAGGCCGGAGCAACAGGCGCGCCACACCCAAGGCCCCGCTACGCCGACGATCGCGTTGGCTGCAGAGCAACCCCTGCTTCTCGAGATCGCGCAGAAAGACAGCCAGATCGTCCTCCACCTGCCGGTGCGCAACGCCGTAGTCCTCGGCAATCCGCGTCGCGGCTGCGGTCGCGCCGTTTGCCAGCGTCTCCTGCAGCATGCGGGCGCCGACCGGCGGCACCGCATGAAAGTTGCCTGCCATGTCCAGCAGCCGGGCGCTGCCATCGCGAACCATCACGAGGATGACATCCTGGGGCAAGGCATACTCCGCGGCTGGCGCCGTCGCGAGGGCGGGACAGGTTCGGATGCTGACGATCACGTCGTGCTCCTGGCTCGAAGGGCCGCTGAAAGGAGAGCCCAGGCCCCGGAGGGGATCTCTCAGCGCCGGGGCCTGGGCCCTCCCGGTTCAGCCCCGCTATGACCAGTGGCAGGGCTCGCCTTCTCGCTCGTTAGCTGTAATAGCCCCTGCCTCCATCCCAACGTTGGTAGCCGGCGCCGCCCTGTACGAGGCGAACGGTGGTGCCGAGGGTCACCAGTTGCGGTGCGCGGTAGGTGTCCTTGCTCGGCTGTGCTTCGCGCTTCGGCTCCTGAACGGCGTCAGCAGACGAGTTCAACGTCTTCATGGTGTTTGGCTCCTAGATTGCACTCAATGCATTGGTCCGACACGGACCAGCTGGCGGTAGCTCGGAGGTGGCGCTTTGCTCAGGATGCTGCTCACGCCGTGCTTCCCCTCTCCGGGCACCCGAAGACACCTCACGTCGGTCCAGGGAGTCTTCTCACCGGCGCAAGTGGATGCCGGCACGCCAGATTCTCAGTGCGAAAAATAGAGGAGCGCCCGCGTCGAGGATCGCTCCGCGCCGATGCCTGGGCCAACTCGGCTGAGCCCCGACCACTACCAGTGGCCGGGGCTCGCCTAGTCTGGTTAGCAGCGATAGCCGCCGGTTCCATCAAAGCTTCCGGAGGAGCAGCCGCCCTGTACCAGGCCGACAGTGGTGCCGAGGGTCACGAGCCGCGGCGCACGGTAGGTATCCTTGTTCTGCGGCGCTTCGCTCTTGGGCTCCTGACGCGCGCTTGTAGACTGCAGTGCCTTCATCGTAGTGTCTCCTCGGTGCAACTCAGTTCATGGTGCAGTCAGACCAACTGAGGAACTCAGCGATCCGCCCTTGCTCGTAGCCTTAGGTCGTGGTCGCCTCGTTCCGCGGCAGCCTCGTCCCGTTTAGGCCGAAGCGAAGGCTGCGGCTCACAATTAGCGCAGCCGGGACGACAGCGCGTCCATCGATCGATGGACCCTCGCCGTTCCGGCCTATTTCGC
>JBAPMW010000950.1:0-2720 GCA_049278815.1 Hyphomicrobiaceae bacterium | reverse complement strand
ACTTGTTGCCGTGATCCAGCGCAACGCGAGCGCCGGCGTCCGCAGTTGGCTGGATGCCGGGGACAAGCCCCGGCATGACATGAACGGCACCCCATTATCGTCCCGCCAGTGCCCTCGCCTTGTCCAGATGCCCGTAGCTGCGCACGGGGGCACACATCAGGAAGCGGTAGCCCTCCTTGAGGATGCGCTCGGCGTTGCCGGCCTCCACGTGGGGGTGGCCCACCACGACGTTGTTGGCCTGGCAGGTCTTGACCACGTGCGCCATGGCCTCCAGCACCTGGGGGTGCTCGTACTGGCGCGGGAAGCCCAGCTCCTGGGAGAGATCGCCCTCGCCGATCAGGATGGCGCCGATGCCGGGTACCTGCTTGAGGATGTCGTCGAGGCTCTCCACGCCCTTGGTGTCCTCGATCTGCAGGATCACGAAGATCTCGCCCTTGGGGGCGAGCGGCCAGACGTCGGCGCGGGCGTAGTACTCCGGCTGGGTCAGGCCCCAGTAGCGCACGGCGCCCGTCGGGCCGTCCCCGCGGATGCCGGCGGGCTCGTAGCGCTCCGCCGTCTTGAGGCGCGGATAGCGGCAGGCGGCCACCGCGTTGTAGGCCTCGTCAACGCTGGAGATGTGGGGGAACACGATGCCGTAGCAGCCGAGATCGAGCGCCTGCTTGGCGTGCCACTGGCCCTTCTCGACGCCGTTGGTCGGTACGCGCACCATGGGCGTCACGGCCGGGGCCAGCGAGCCCGCCGTGGCGATCTGGCGGCGGTTGAGCAGGAACTGGAGCCCCTCGCGCAGCGCGCGCGCGTCCCAGGGGTTGTGCTCCATCTCGAAGATAACGCCGTCGTACTTGGACGTGCCAAAAGCGACGGCGGCGTCGATCTCGGCCGGCGAGAAGGCGGCGAACGCCGCCTGGCCCTGCTCAAGGGCGCGGATGATGCCGTTGAGGCGCGGCAGCTCGGTCATGTTTGGGGGCTCCTTGCGGAGGTGTCAGACCCTCCGGGCCTGACACCATGGCTCCAACGCCGGGTCGTACTATGGTGTCAGACCCGGAGGGTCTGACACCTACTTCCGCTGCTTCTTCAATTGTGCCTCGAGCCGGCCGAACACGCGCTTGGCGTTGCCCTCGAAGATCCGCGTCTTGTCGGCCTCGCCGATGGCGAGCGCGTCGATGTAGCGCTTGGTGTCGTCGAAGTTGAAGCCGGTGGTGGGGTCGACGCCCTTGACCGCGCCCACCATCTCCGAGGCGAACAGGATGTTCTCGATCGGCATCACCTTGGTCAGCAGGTCGATGCCGGGCTGGTGGTAGACGCAGGTGTCGAAGTACACGTTCTTGAGCAGGTGCTCCTCCAGCGGCGGCCGCTGCATGTCGAGCGCCAGGCCGCGGTAGCGGCCCCAGTGATAGGGCACCGCGCCCCCGCCGTGCGGGATGATGAGCTTGAGGGTGGGGAAGTCCTTGAACAGGTCGGCGGTGAGGAGCTGCATGAAGGCGGTGGTGTCGCCGTTGATGTAGTGCGCGCCAGTGGCATGGAAGGCGGGATTGCAGGAGGAGGAGACGTGCACCATGGCCGGGACGTCCAGCTCCACCATCTTCTCGTAGATGGGATACCAGTAGCGGTCGGTGAGCGGCGGGTCCTTCCACCAGCCGCCGGACGGGTCCGGGTTCAGGTTGCAGCCGATGAAGCCCAGCTCGTTCACACACCGCTCCAGCTCGGCGATGCAGTTCTTCGGCGATACGCCTGTCACCTGCGGCAGCTGGCACACGCCCACGAAGTTCTCGGGGTAGAGCGTGACCGACCGGTGGATCAGGTCGTTGCAGATGCGCGCCCATTGCGCGCCGGTGGTCTCGTCGCCGAACTGGTGCGCCATGCCGGCGGCGCGCGGCGAGAAGATGGTGAGGTCGGTGCCGCGCTCACGCTGCAACTTGAGCTGTGCGCCTTCCAGGCTCTCGCGGATCTGGTCGTCGCTGATGCCGAGGTCCTTGTCGGCGGGGCGGCGTGTGGGATCGGTGAGGGCCGCGAGCTGGCGGTCGCGGAAGATCTGCAGCTCCCTGGGCGCCGTGGTGTAATGGCCGTGGCAGTCGATGATCATCGGCGGCTCCCCTTGGGTTTGCGCCATGTTTCCCCGCTTGGGCCAATGGTGTCAATCGGCGTACAGGGGTCCGACCCTGCGGGTCCCCGATTGCCCGTGAGCCCACGGCAAGCGATAACCTCCCCCATGTTCACCAAGCTCCTCATCGCCAACCGCGGCGAGATTGCGCTCCGCATCAACCGGACGGCGCGCCGGCTCGGCGTCGAGACGGTGGCCGTCGTCTCGGAGGCGGACCGGGGGGCGCCGGTCACCAAGTATGCCAGCGAGGTGGTGGAGATCGGGCCGGGGCCGGCGGCGCAGAGCTATCTCGACGGCGACAAGATCATCGCCGCAGCCAAAGCCACCGGAGCGGAGGCCATCCATCCGGGCTACGGCTTCCTGGCCGAGAACGCCGACTTCGCGGCGGCGGTGCAAAAGGCCGGGCTCACGTTCATCGGGCCGTCGCCGCAGGCCATGCGGCGCATGGGCGGCAAGGCCGAGGCCAAGGCGATCGCTTCCGCCGCGGGGGTGCCGGTGGTGCCGGGCTATGGGGGCGAGAAGCAGGACGCCAGGACGCTGGCCAGGGAGGCGCGGCGCATCGGCTATCCGGTGCTGCTCATGGCGGTGGCCGGCGGCGGCGGGCGCGGCATGCGGCTGGTTG